>CAYNJD010000207.1:0-6295 GCA_964397355.1 uncultured Mycobacterium sp.
CCAAGGTGATCGACAACCAGGCCAAGGTGGTCTCCTGGTACGACAACGAGTGGGGTTACTCCAACCGGCTGGTCGACCTGATCGCCCTCGTCGGCAAGTCCCTGTAAGTCCGGCCGCCGTGACCATCCAGTCTCTGGAAGATCTTCTGGCGCAAGGGGTCAGCGGACGCGGCGTGCTGGTGCGCAGCGACCTCAACGTCCCGCTCGACGATGATGGCAACATCACCGACCCGGGCCGGATCACCGCCTCGGTGCCCACGTTGCGGGCGCTCGTCGACGCGGGCGCCAAGGTCGTGGTGACCGCCCACCTGGGCCGGCCCAAGGGCAAAACCGATCCCAAGCTGTCGTTGGCGCCGGTCGCGGCCGCGCTCGGCGAACAGCTGGGCCGGCACGTGCAGCTGGCCGGTGATGTGGTGGGCACCGACGCGCTGGCCCGCGCCGAAGGCCTGACCGACGGCGACGTGCTGCTGCTGGAGAACATCCGCTTCGACCCGCGCGAGACCAGCAAAGACGACGCGCAGCGCCGCGCGCTGGCCGGTGAGCTCGCCGAGCTGGTCGCCGCCCCCGACGGCAGCGCCGGGGCGTTCGTCTCCGACGGGTTCGGGGTGGTGCACCGCAAGCAGGCCTCGGTCTACGACGTCGCCACGCTGCTGCCGTCGTATGCCGGGACGCTGGTCGCCGCCGAACTCCAGGTGCTGGCGCAGCTGACCGAATCGACCGAGCGGCCCTACGCCGTGGTGCTGGGCGGCTCCAAGGTCTCCGACAAGCTGGGCGTGATCAAGTCGCTGGCCACCAAGGCCGACTCCATCGTGATCGGCGGCGGCATGTGTTTCACCTTCCTTGCCGCGCAAGGCCTTCCGGTCGGCACCTCGCTGCTGGAGGACGACATGGTCGACACCTGCCGGCAACTGCTCGACGACTACGCCGACGTGCTGCGGCTGCCGGTGGACATCGTCGTCGCCGACAAGTTCGACGCCGCCGCCACCGGGGAGGTGGTCGCCGTCGACGCCATCGGTGAGAACAAGATGGGCCTGGACATCGGTCCCGGTTCGGTGCAGCGGTTCACCACCTTGCTGTCGAACGCCAAGACCATCTTCTGGAACGGCCCGATGGGTGTGTTCGAGTTCCCGGCGTTCGCCGCCGGCACCAAAGGGGTGGCCGAGGCGATCGCGGCGGCCACCGGCAAGGGTGCGTTCAGCGTGGTCGGCGGCGGCGACTCCGCCGCAGCCGTGCGGGCACTCGGCTTGAGCGAGGACGGTTTCTCCCACATCTCCACCGGGGGCGGGGCGTCGCTGGAATACCTTGAGGGCAAACCACTGCCAGGCCTGCAGGCACTGGAAACCGGAGGGGCGCAATGAGCCGCAAACCGCTGATCGCCGGCAACTGGAAGATGAACCTCAACCACTTCGAGGCCATCGCACTGGTGCAGAAAGTGGCGTTCTCGCTGCCCGACAAGTACTACGACAAGGTCGACGTCACGGTGCTGCCGCCGTTCACCGACCTGCGCAGCGTGCAGACGCTGGTCGACGGCGACAAGCTGCGGCTGACCTTCGGCGCCCAGGACCTGTCCCAGCACGACTCGGGCGCCTACACCGGCGAGATCAGCGGGGCCTTCCTGGCCAAACTGGGCTGCAGCTACGTCGTCGTCGGGCACTCCGAGCGGCGCAGCTACCACGGCGAGGACGACGCGCTGGTGGCCGCCAAGGCGGCCGCCGCACTCAAGCACGGTCTCACTCCGATCATCTGCATCGGCGAACACCTCGAGATCCGCGAGGCCGGCAACCACGTCGAGCACTGCCTCGAGCAGTTGCGCGGCTCACTGGCCGGGCTGAACGCCGAGCAGATCGGTGCGAGCGTCATCGCCTACGAACCGGTGTGGGCGATCGGTACCGGCCGGGTCGCCGGCGCCGCCGACGCCCAGGAGGTGTGCGCGGCGGTCCGCTCTGAACTGGGAGCGCTGGCATCCCCCAAGGTCGCCGAGACGGTGCGGGTGCTCTACGGCGGTTCGGTCAACGCCAAGAACATCGGCGAACTGATCGGCCAGCCAGACGTGGACGGCGGCCTGGTCGGCGGGGCGTCGCTGGACGGCGAGCAGTTCGCCACGCTGGCCGCGCTCGCCGCCGGCGGGCCGCTCCCGTGACGGCATCCGGGCAACGGTAGGGTAGCGGCCATGATCTTGACGCTGCAGATCCTCTTGGTGATCACCAGCTTGCTGGTGGTGCTGCTGGTGCTGCTGCACCGCGCCAAGGGCGGCGGCCTGTCGACGCTGTTCGGCGGCGGTGTGCAGTCCAGCCTGTCGGGCTCGACGGTGGTGGAGAAGAACCTGGACCGGCTGACCTACTTCGTGGTCGCGATCTGGATAGTGTCGATCGTCGCGGTGGGCCTGCTGATCAAATACGCCTGAGTCGGGCCGCGCGGATCGCGCCGCAGCTGAGCAATCCAGCAAAATCCTTCGGAGATGTATCTTTTTCCTACATCGATGTAGAGTCGTCCGGCATGACGACGCTGTTCAACCCGCACGGCCCGGATTTCGCCGACTTCGACACCCGGACCCGCGAGATCTTCACCGCCACCATCGACTTCTTCGAGAGCCACGGCAAGACCTGGCTCAAGCAGCAGGACCGTGACCGGGTCTGGTACGCCGAGTTTCTGGACTTCGTCAAACGGGAGCGGATCTTCGCCACCTTCCTGACACCCGCGTCGGAGGCCGGCGGTGACCCGGACAAGCGGTGGGACACCGCCCGCAACGCCATGTACAGCCAGATCCTGGGCTTCTACGGCATGCAGTACTGGTACGTCTGGCAGGTCACGATCCTGGGGCTCGGGCCGATCTGGCAATCCGACAACGCCGCCGCCCGCGCGCGTGCCGCGGCCCTGCTGGACGCCGGGGAGATCTTCGCGTTCGGCCTCTCGGAGCAGGACCACGGCGCCGACGTCTACTCCACCGACATGGTGCTCACGCCGCAGGACGGCGGCGGGTACTCGGCCGACGGCGGGAAGTACTACATCGGCAACGGCAACCTGGCCCGCATGGTGTCGGTATTCGGGCGTCGCGCCGACAAACCGATCCTGGACAGTTCCGACATCGACAGCCACAAGCCCGACGAGGACTTCGCCGGCTACCTGTTCTTCGCCGCCGACAGCCAGCACCCGGCCTACCGGCTGCGCAAGAACGTCGTCGACGCCCAGATGTATGTGGCCGCGTTCGACCTGGAGAACTATCCGGTTGCCGCCGACGACATCCTGCATGAGGGCAAACAGGCGTTCTACGCCGCGATCAACACCGTCAACATCGGCAAGTTCAACCTCGGCTTCGGGGCCATCGGCTCCTGCGAGCACGCGATGTACGAGGCCGTCACCCACGCCGAGAACCGGGTGCTGTTCGGCAAGCGCGTCACCGAGTTCCCGCAGATCCGGCAGATGCTCGCCGAGGTCTACACCCGGCTGATCGGGATGAAGCTCTACAGCGAACGGGCGATCGACTACATGCGTTCGGCATCGCCGACCGACCGCCGCTACCTGCTGTTCAACGCGATCGAGAAGATGACCGTCACCCGCGAGGGCGAAAAGATCGTCACCGTGCTCTCGGACATGATCGCCGCCCGCGGCTTCGAGAACGACATGTTCTTCACCATGGCGCTGCTGGGCGCCGTCGGACTGCCCCGCCTGGAGGGCACCGTGCACGTCAACATGGCGCTGTCGCTGAAGTTCATGGCCAACTACATGTTTCGGCCGACCGACGCCGGGCTGCTGGCGCTGCGCGCGCTGCCGGTCGGACACGCGCCCAAGGCGGCGGTGCGGACACTGGCCGCCGGCCTGCGTACCGCCGGGCATGCGGTGATCCCGCCGCTGGGACGCATTCCCGCGGCACCGGCCGCGCTGCGGGTCGCCAGCCTGCCCGACATCGGGCGCCGTCGCGAATTCGGCAATGACGACTTCTTATTCGCGCAGGGCCCCAGCGCCGGTCTGAGTAGGGTCACCTTCGCCGACTGGCGACCCGTCATGCGCCATTTCGCCCACCTTCCCAACGTCGGGGTGTTCCTCGAGCAGGCCGAGGCCTTTCAGGCACTGCTGGCCGCCGCCGAACCCACATCGCAACAGCAGGCCGACGTCGACTTCCTGTTCAGCCTGGGGGAACTGTTCACGCTGTTGCCCTACGCGCAGCTCATTCTGGAGCAGGCCGCCTTCGACGGCACCGACCCCGATGTGCTCGACCAGCTCTTCGAAGTGCTGGTGACCGACTTCTCCTGCCACGCCACCAAACTGCACTGCAAGGCCAGCGCCACCGCCGCGCAGCAGGCCCTGGCGCTCGGCCTGATCCGGCAGCCGGTGGCCGACGCCGGGCGATTCGACCGGGTCGTGGAGCAGGCACGCCGGCTGGCGGGCGCCTACGAGATGAAGCCCTGACGGCTCAGCGCACCACGCGGTTGCGCATGGCGTTGAACATGCCGCGCACCACGTTCTCGGTCGCCGCCAGCGGCGACATCGCGGTCTCGCCGACGCCGACGATGTAGTCGATCCGGCTGACGATGGCCTCCACCGGCTCGATCAGCGCCGCCAGCCGGCGGGCAAGGTCGTCCAGGCCGGCCATGGTCTGCTCGAGGTGGTCCAGCCCGTCGCCCAGGCGTTCGACGGTGACGTTGAGCCCGACCAGTGAGTTGTTCAGCTCGTTCATCGTGCTGCCGAGGCCGTCCAGGACATCCTCGAGCTGTCCGACGGTCACGTCGGCGTTCAGCGCGGCCTGAGCCAACGTCTTGAGCCGCTTGCGTTCCGTGCCGCCGGAGCTTCTGTCTGCCATGGCGCTCATTATGACGCGGCGGGCGGTATCGCCGCAGCGGGGCTAGCGAGATTGCTCGGGCAACTGCGACGCCGCCGCCTCGTCGAGCAGCCACACCGTCTGCTCGCGCCCGACCGCTCCGGCGGCCGGCACCGACACCGGGTCGGCGCCGCCGATCGCGGCGGCCACCGCTTCGGCTTTGGCCTCCCCGGACACCACCAGCCACACCTGGCGGGAGCGGCGCACCGCGGGCAGCGTCAGCGTGATACGGCGCGGCGGCGGTTTGGGCGAGTCCGGCACGCCGACCACCAGCCGGGTCGTCTCCCGCACCGCGGGGGTGTCGGGGAACAGCGAGTTGATGTGGCCCTCGGGGCCCATCCCCAGCAGGTGTACGTCGAAATCCGGTGCCGGCTGGCCGGGCTCGGCGTTGGCGGCCAACACCTGCTGGTAGGCCTGCGCGGCGGCGTCGAGGTCGTCGCCGCAGTCGCCGTCGCTGGCCGGCATGGCGTGCACATTGGCGGCCGGGATGTCGATACGGCCCAGCAGCGCGTCGCGGGCCTGCTTGTCGTTGCGGTCGGCGTCGTCGCCCGCGACGAACCGATCGTCGCCGAAGAACAGGTGCAGCTTCGTCCAGTCGATGCGGCCGGCGTGCTCGCCAAGACGCCGCAGCAGCGCGATGCCGGTGCCGCCACCGGTCAGCACGACCAGCGCGCGGCCCCGGGCGGCCACCGCCGACTCGATGGCATCGGCGAGCCGGTCACCGGCGGCGGCGACGAGTTCGTCGACGCCGGGGTGGGTCGAAACGATCACAGGTACTCCACTTCTTCGAGGCCGGTCAACGCCGAGCCGTACACGGCATCCGGGTCCAGCCGGCGCAGGTCCTCGGCGAGGCACTCGGCGGTCACCCGCCGCGGTAGCGGAACCAGGGCATCGGGTTTTCCGGTGCGGCTCAACGTCGCGATCACCCCTTCCTGGGGGCGGCTCAGCGTCACGGTCTCGCTGTCGCGCACCAGCTCGATCTTGAGCTCACCGACCGCGCGGCGAACCGGTCCCTCGATGCGGCTGGCCAGCCAGCCGGCCAGGATGTCCAGGGCCGGCTCCGTCGGCAGTCCCGACACCAGTGCCGAGCGGATCGGCTCGTAGGGCGGCTGATCCAACGCCGATGCCAGCAGCGCCCGCCAGTAGGTGATCCGGCTCCACGACAGGTCGGTGTCGCCGGCCGTGTAGCCGACGCGGCGGCTCTTGATCGCCGCCAGCGGATCGGGGCTGTTGGTGGCGTCGGTGATCCGGCGCAACGCCAGCGCCCCCAGCGGGTCTGCGGCCGGCGCCGCCGGTGCGGTGTCGGGCCACCATGCCACCACCGGGATGTCGGGCAACAGGAACGGCACCACGGCCGCATCGGCGTGCCCGGCGAGCAGACCCGACAGCCGCAGCACCACCACCTCGCCGGCGCCGGCGTCGCCGAACATCCGCAGCTGGGCGTCCAGGCGCGGCGGGCTGTCGTCGGGCTCACCCGCCA
>CAYNJD010000208.1:0-6268 GCA_964397355.1 uncultured Mycobacterium sp.
CCGCGCCGCCCTGACCGGCCGCGCCTGCCGCACCGGCCTCGCCGCCATCACCGCCGTTGCCGCCGTCGATGTGCGCGGCGGTGCCGGCCGCGCCGTCGCCGCCGTTGCCGCCCACACCGCCGGAGCCGCCGTTGCCGCCGTCGCCGCCGGAGCCGCTGACGCCCGCGCCGCCGAAAATGCCGCCCGCGCCGGCGTTCCCGCCGACACCACCGTTGCCGCCGACACCACCTGAGCCGCCGTTGGAGCCGTCGCCGCCGTTTCCGTCGCCGCCGTCGGCGAAGCTGCCCAGCTCACCGTCGGCACCGGCCGCGCCCTCGGCGCCGTCGCCACCGACGCCACCGTTACCGCCGGACCCGCCCCGGCCCATCCAGGTGCCGCCGCGCCCGCCGGCACCGCCGGCGCCGCCGTTCCCACCGTCGATGTGCGCCACGGTGCCGGCCAAACCGGCGCCGCCGTCGCCGCCGTCACCGCCGTTGCCGAAGATCGAGCCGCCGTTGCCGCCCGCGCCGCCGATGCCGCCGGCAACCGCGGCGGCGCCGTCACCGCCGTGCCCGAACAGGCCGCCGCCGTCACCGCCGTGCCCGGCGACCCCGCTGGTGACCGACCCGGCGTCGGTGATGCTGCCGGCGTCGCCACCGTTTCCGAACAGCCATCCGGCGCTGCCGCCGCTGCCGGTCAGGCCGTAGCCGTCGCCGCCGTCGCCGAGCCACAGGCCGCCGTCGCCGCCGTCGGGGTTCTCCAGGGTGCCGTCCGCGCCGTCACCGATCAGGTACTGGCCGAACACGGAGTTGACGACGTCGGCGGTCTGCATGCCGAACGGACTGTTGATCCAGTTCTCGATGCCGGTGTGCATCGGCTCGTAGAACCAGGTGTTGAACGCGTCGCTGAACGGATCGGTGCCGGCCGCCACCCCGGGAAGCAGCGCGGCGTCCCAGCCGCTGTCCAGCTGGGCGAAGATCGGCGCCCAGGCCTCCGGGTCGAAGATGATCTGCCACGACGCCGGGTCGTCGAGGTTGGTGACGGCCTCGCCGAGGCTGTCCCCGAGCAGGTCGGCCACCCAGTCGAGTTCGTCGGCGTGCGCCGGGGCGGTCAGCGGGCTCAGCCCGAACGCCAGGAACGCGCTCACCGCTGTCGTCGCACCGGCGAGGCGCCGCCGGGTCTGGTTGCCGTTGTACGCCCGACGCTTTGCTCCACCACGCCTAACGCTCATTGGTGTTGTCCGCCTTCGTGTTTCGTAAGGTGTTCGTCAGTCGAGGAATCCGGATCAGAAGCCGAACAGGCCGCCGAGTTCTCCGATGCTGACGGTGATCAGCTCGGTGCCGGAGATGCCCATGTTGTCCAGCAGGCCGTCGAGGTCCAGGCCGCCGAGACCCAGGCCGTCGATCACGTCGTTGACCGTCAGGCCCTCGAGTCCCAAGCTGGCGACCAGCGAGTCGACGGTGACGCTGCCCAGGCCCAGCGAGTTGGCGATGTCATTGACGGTGACACCGCCCAGCAGCCGCTCCAGAATCTCGTCCAGGTGGACGTTGTTGAGGTTCAGGTCGTCGAGCAGATCGCCGACCTTGGCCCCGCCCAGCAGGCTCTCCAGGAACCCGTCCAGGTGAATGTTGTTCAGCCCCAGGTCATTTGCGATCGAGCCGAGTGTCATACCACCCAGCACGTGGTCGATGACACTGCCGATGTCGACCTGGTTCAGACCGAGGTTGCCCAGCAGTCCGTTGATCGTGACGTCCAGGCCCAGCCGGTCGATCACCGTGTCGAGGTCCAGGTTGTTCAGTCCCCAGGAACTCAGGATCGACACCAGCGAGGTGTTCATCAGATCCGGGAACCCGTTGTTCACAACGTCGCTCAGCGTGACGTCGTCGAGCCCCAGGTTGTGCAGGAAGCTGTCGAACGGGGTGGTCAGGTTCAGGCCGGTGAGGATCTCGCTGAGTGTCTCGTCGCCCTGGCCGGTGGCGCCGAGCAGCTGGCCCAGGGTGATGTCGGCCAGCGAGGTGCCGGCCGGCACGTCGGCGGTGCCGGCGCTGTGCAGGTTCTGCAGGGTCTGCAGCAGGGTGTTGGGCCCCATCAGACTGTTGAGGGTGTCGTCGCAGGACACGTTGTACAGGCCCGGCAGCAGCGGGCAGGTGAGATCGGGAACGGGGATCTGGTCGCCGGCGAGCTCCCGCAGCGTCTGGTCGCCCACCCCGGCCTGGGTCAAGATGTCGGTGAACTTCGTGTCACCGATCTCGGTGCCGGCGAGCAGCTCACCGAGGGTCATGTCGCTCATCTCGGCGCTGGACAGCACCTCCGACAGCGTCATGTCGTAGCCGGCGTCCTGCAGCACCTGGATCACCAAGTCGCCCAGGGTGATATCGGTGCCCGGGGTCAGGCCCAGAAATTCACCCAGCACGGTCTCGAACAGCTCGGCAAGGCTCTGGTCACCGAAACCGGAGGACTCCAGCAGCGGGTTGAGGATGCTGCCGAGCGTCAGGTCCTCACCGCCGAACTGGCTGACCAGATCGGTGATGGTCGCGTCCTCGCCCACCGCGGTATGGGCCAGTTCCTTGAGCGCGTCGCCCAGCGTCAGGTCGCCGACGCCGAGCTGGCCCAGCAGGCCGGTGATGGTGGTGTCGCTCATGCCCGCGGCCTGCAGCAGACCGGTCGCCAGCTCACCCAGCGACTGGTCGCCGATCCCGAACTGGTCGAGCAGGCCGGCCAGCGTCGGGTTGCCGATGCCGGCCTCGCCGAGCAGTCCGGTCAGCACTTCGGCGATCGACTGGTCGCCCAACCCCACCTGGTCGGCCAGGCCGGAGATGGTCGGGTTGCCGATGCCCATCACGTCGAGCAGGTTGGCCGCCAGGCCCGCGATCGGCTGGTCGCCGATCCCGAATTCGCTGAGCAGCCCGGTGACGCTCATGTGGCCGAAGCCCAGCGTGTCGAGCAGGCCGGTCAGCAGGCCGGCCACCGACTGGTCGCCGATGCCGAACTCGCCCAGCAGGTCCCCGAGCGTCTTGCCGCCGACGCCCGCCAGGTCCACCAGCTGGCCCAGCTCCAGGTCGACGGTCGCGGTGTGCGGCGCGACGAGCAGGCCGTTGAACAGCGGGATCGTCATGCCCGCGACGTCGACGCCGGCGGTGCCGTACAGGAACGCGTTGATCAGCGTGGCCGGCGCGTTGAGCAGGATCGTGAACGCGTTGGCCGGGTCGGCGGCCAGCTGCTCGCTGATGTCGTTCCACGCGTTGGTCACGGTGATGAAGGGGCCGATCATCGCCAGCAGGCTCTGCAGCGTCGAGCCCAGTTCGACATCGATCTGCGCCGGCAGCGGCAGGGCGTTGACGGTGATCGTCGGCATCAGCCCCCAGCTGGTCAGCAGCCCGGTGACATCAGCCGCCGGGTCGGCGGTCAGCGCCACCGAGTAGTGCTGCGACAGCGGTGCCGCGGGTGCGGGCAGCGGTGCGGTCGCGGGGGCGACGGCGATCAGTCCGGCGCCGACGAGCGCGATCCCGGGGGTGCAGTAGGGGCGAAGCGTCTGCAGCATCACGTTCTCCGATTCCTGGAAGGGCTGGCTATGCGCCGCCGAACAGGGAGGCGAGCAGGCCTCCGAAATCTCCGATATGGGCGTTGATCAGCACCATGTCCGTCAGACCCAGCTGATCCAGCAGCTCGTTGAGGGTGTCGTCGCCGACGCCCATGCCGTCCAGCAGCGAGTTGAGCGTCCCGTCGCCGAGCAGGTCGCCCAGCAGGCTGTTCAGATCGGTGTTGGCGAACTCCAGGCCGCTGAGCAGCTCGCCGATGGTCTGGCCGCCCAGGAAGTCGCCCACCAGGGTGTTCAGGTCGGTGTTGGCGAAGTCCACACCGCCCAGCACCGAGCCGAGTGTCATGTCGCCCAGCAGGCTGTGCAGCAGGGCGTCCAGGTGGGTGTTGCCCAGGTCGGTGCTGCCCAGCAGCGAGCCCAGCGTCTGGCCGCTGAAGATGCCCTCCAGCAAATCACCCAGGTGCTGGTCGCCGATGCCCGCGTTGTTGAGCAACTCGCCCAGCGTGGTGGTGCCCAGCAGGTTGCCGAGCATGTCGTCGAGGGTGGTGTCGCCCAGGCCCATGTCGGTGAGCAGCTGCCCCAGGCTGGTGTCGTCCAACCCGAAGCCGGCGACCAGCTCGTCCAGCGACTGGTCGTTGAGGCCCATGCCGGTCAGCAACGAGGTCAGGCTCATCGTCAGGTTGTCTTCGAGCAGCGTGCTGAGCTTCTCGTCGGCCATCGGCCCGAGCAGCTGGGCGAGGGTCTGGTCACCCATGCCCTGGTCGGCCAGGATGCTGTTGATCGTCTGGTCCTCGAAGCCGCTGACGATGCCGTTGCCGCCGATCTTGTCGGCGATGGCGTCGCCGCCGGTGGCGGTGATCAGGTCGTTCAGTGTCAGGCCGCCGAAGCCCAGGTTGGTGAAGATCTGGGCCAGCGAGACTTCGCCCAGGTTGGCGGCGTCGACGATGTTCTGCATGGTCAGGCCGCTCAGCCCGGCGGCGGACAGCAGGTCGCCGACGGTGGTGTCGCCCAGGCCGGCGCCGCCCAGGAAGTCGGCGGCCAGCGAACCGACACTGACGTCGCCGAGGCCCATCGCGTCGACGAGGTCGACCGGGGTCCGCTGACCCAGGTCCAGCGCGTCGAGCACCTTGGGCACGATGTCGCCGACGGTCAGGTCGGCGAAGCCCAGCGACTCGAGCAGGTCGACCGGGGACTGCTGGCCCAGGCCGAGCGCGTCGAGCAGGCCGCCCGCCAGCCCGGCGACCGGCTGCTCGGCGAGGCCGAGCTGGTCGAGCAGGCCGGTGACGGTCGGGTTGCCGATACCGGCGGCATCGAGCACCGCCAGCAGTGCACCCGACACCGACTGGTCGGCCAGCCCGACGTCACCCAGCAGGTCGCCCAGGGTCGGGTTGCCGATACCGATCGCGTCGAGCACCTTGGTGGACAGGTCGGCCACCGACTCGTCGCTGAGGCCGATGTCGCCCAGGATGTCGATCAGGTTCTGCTGCCCCAGGCCCATGGCGTCGAGCAGGCTGGTGGCGAGCTGCGCCGCCGGCTGGGTGCCGATGCCGATGGCGTTGATCAGGTCCAGCGGGGTCTGCTCGCCCAGCCCCAGCCCGTCGAGCACGCTGGTGACCATCGAGCCGATCGGCAGATCGCCGATCCCGATGCCGGAGAGGATCTCGGTCAGGCTGTTGTCACCGAGGTCGATGGTGTCGAGCACCTGCCCGAGGTTCAGGCTGATGTCGAACGGCTGGGCATCGACCAGCAGACCGTTGAACGCCGGGACGGTGATGCCGAACAGCGTGATGGTGTCGGTCCCGTTGAGCCAGGCGTTGATGAGGGTCGCCGGCGCGTTGAGCAGGATGCTCAAGGTGTTGGCCGGATCCGCGACGATCGCGGCCATGATCTCGTTGTAGGCGTTGGCGACGGTGATGAACGGCCCGACCGCCGACAACATGAGACCCAGCTCGGAAGGCAGTGAACCGGGGTCCACCTGCTGGCCCAGGTTTGCCAGGTTCGACGCCGTATTGCTGAAGAGTTCGTCCCAGGTGACCAGGACGTCGGACGTGTTGGCGACCAGCCGCACCTCGGGCTGCTGCACCGGGGCCACCGGCGGCTCGGGTAGTGAAATGCCCAGCTCAGGATGCTGAAGTGGCATCGAAGTGACACTGATGACGCTCGCACCGACCAGCGCGACACCGCTGGTGACGTACGGACGAAGGCTCTGCTGCATGGGAATTTTCTTCCACCTCAGGGGACCAAACTTCCCAAACAGTACATGAGTGTGGCTGCAACACAAACACAGATTCCTCAGCTATGAGTCGAGTTATGGACCGGTGAACGTGTTTCAAAAATAGAACCTGGCTGACGCGCCGTTAACTTGATCCGGCGCCGTCCGGTCCGGGTCACCGCTGGCCGCCCCCGCCCCGCCGTCATGCCGGAGCCAATGCATCTGCCCATGTTAACGAGCATTTCTGGGCGGCGGGGCGAACATGTTAGCGGTCAACCTGCCATTTCGACAATAGGCGCCCGGAATAAATCCACCGAAATCCCGCAACAGCGTCCGCGCCTTGTTAGGTTGACGTCATCCCTCACAGGTTCATCAAAGGAAGGACCCCGGGAGATGGCTAAGCCACTACTCAGCGCTATGGGTCCGATGCGGACACAAGTCCGCAAAAAAGTTCTCGGCGTCGCGGCGGGCACCTCCCTGGCGCTCGGGACGGCCGTCGCGACGCCCCCGGCGCATGCCGATCTGCTCGACGACACGAT
>CAYNJD010000209.1:0-1818 GCA_964397355.1 uncultured Mycobacterium sp.
CAGGTAGTCACCGGTCAGACTCATCCGGCGGGCCAGTCCCACCCCGACACGTTGCGGCAGTCGTACGCTCAGCCCCCAGCCGGGCAGGATCCCGACCCGGGCATGTGTGTCGGCGAAGCGGGCCTGTTCCGAGGCGATGAGGATGTCGCAGCACAGCGCCAATTCCAGCCCGCCCGTCACCGCCGCGCCGTTGATCGCGCCGATCACCGGCTTCGTCACCGGCGGCCACGGCGGCGAGAAGTCCACCGGCGCAGTGGAGTCGCCGAGTTCCTTGAGGTCCACGCCGGCGCAGAACACCGGATCGGTGCCGGTGAGGACCACCACGTCGACACCGTCGTCGGTGTCGGCCTCGGCCAGCGCGGCGAAGATGGCATCGCGCAGCGCGCGCGACAGCGCATTGCGGGCCTGCGGTCGGTTGAGAGTCACGGTCCGGATCCGGTCCTCGGTGCGGACCAGCAGGATGTCGTCGGTCACCGGATCACCGTAGCCGCGGTGTTCCCCGGCCGGGAAGTCAGCGCCGGGAACGCAGCGTGCGGATGATCTGGGCGGAAAGATCCGGGTCGCAGAGCAACTGGTCGATGAGAGCGGTCATGACCTCCTGCCCGGTGATGCGGGCGCAGCCCACCCGGTCCGCGGCGTCGCGCTGCCACAGGTCGAGCGCGCGATGCTGGGCGGGGGACAGGTCGACCGTCCGGCGTGTCCGGGTCTGGCGCAGCGGGATCGGGTCGGTCGGCTTCATGCCGCTCTCGCGGGCCGGTGCCCAGCCGGCCGTGCGGCGGTTGTCGGTTGCGAGGGGATCGCTGGCAGCGCTCATCGTGTGGACCTTCGGTTCCGGTGGGCCTCACCCTAGATACTGACGCCAGGGTAGCCCGACTGTCGCGCGGGTGTCCGGGAGTCGATCAAACCGCACGGGCAGGGCGGTCGATTTACTCAATTCGATCGATGCCGATCGCAGGTATTCGAGCCATTCGAACCCGCGCATATAAAGGCGGGTAGAGGGCTGGCGAACGACAATTATCATTAATTACGGATAAACGTGAATCAGTGAGTCAGTGGATCAGTATATCCGTGGTGACCTGCATATATGTGTGCCCTAGTCTGACGGTACAGCCCGCCTGGTTGAATTCTTCGATCCCGTAGAAATGCCGTTTCGGCCACTGTTGGTCGGCGAATTGCGGTGCTAGTCTTCGGATATCGAAAAAAATTGATCAAGACGCGCTTGAATGAAGGGGTATCCGATGTCGAATGCTAATTCGTGCCGCCGCGTGGCGGCCGGAGCGATCGGTGCCGGCATGTTCGCCGGCGCGTTGTTGGCCGGCAGCGCTGTGCCTGCGCAGGCAGCCCCCGAAGCGGCCTCGACGCCGCCGGCAACGGTCCGGATTGCCGGTTCCGGGTTCGACGCCCCCCGCACGATCGGTGGCCACATCGCTACCGACCGGCGCACCGCGCCGATGCCTCAGGGCTGGGGGCAACACCACTGGTGGAAGCAGCACCATTGGTGGCATCACCATCACTGGTGGCATCACTGGTGGTGGTGGTGATCGCGATGTCGGGCACGGCACGGCGCGAGCGTGCCCGGCAGGGCACGCGTCGGCGCGGACTGGTGCTGGTGGCGGCGCTCGGCGGTGGGGCAGCCATCGCCGGCTGCGGCCACGGGGCCGAAACGGCATCGACGGGTTCCGCGGCGACACCGTCGCCCGCCGCGCACGCATCGCAGGCGGCGTCCTACGACATCTCGCGGGTCGACGCCATCAAGGACGATTTTCCGGCGGGCTTCACCACCGAGGCGCATCCGGCCAAGACGCTGGGGCAGCAGGA
>CAYNJD010000209.1:1918-6262 GCA_964397355.1 uncultured Mycobacterium sp.
GCAGCAGGATCCCGACTACCTCTACACCGCGGCACTCGACGACCGGACCTCGATCGTCGTCATGGGCGGCGCCGACGCGCAGCTGGATCCCCAGCGGTTGATGTCGGACCTACTGGTCAGGGCTGCCGCCGCGGTTCGTGGGCAGCAGTAGCCGTGAGGCGCCGAACCGCACCGTGTGCACCGCCGGTCGCACCCGGGTTCCTTTGATCGGTGCCTCACCGGTACCGAGGTTCGCCGCGTAGCGCGGGTGGTTCCCGCCGCCGATGAGTACCCGGATCCGTGCGCCCGCGGCGAAACGGCGTGCGATGGCATCCAATTCGATGCGCACCGGTCCGGTGTGCTGCCGCAGCCGCCGGTAGCCGTCGGTGACGTTGACCGAGCGGCCGCGCGCGCCGACCTCGCTGACCCGGACGAACAGGTCGACGTGGTCGATGTCGGAGCTGTGGTCCAACTCCAGCACCGGCACACCGCACACGTCGAGATCTTCTCGCAACGCTGTGCTGGTGAAGCTGAGCATGTCGCCGCGACGGTTCAGCCGGCTGTCATTGCGGTAGCCGCCGGCCGCGGACAGCAGTCGGCCCCCGATCGTGGGCGGCGGGTTGGCGGGGTCGAACCGGAACGTCACCGCCTTTGACGTCGTAGCCGTCGCATCGGGTGCGGTCGCCGCGAGCATGCCGCCCGGCTGCAGATACCACGCGTCGGAGGCCTCGGCCGGCGCCCAATCCGGCTGGTCACGCCAGCCCCGGCCGGCGACGAAGATCCGGAGCCGGCTTGGCCGCGGGTTCGTGGCCGAGCCGCGCAGATGGGTGTCCAACCACTGCAACGACTCGGCGGTGACCCGGCTCAGCCCGGTGGTCAGCATCTGGGTGTGAGTCCATGGGCCGATCGTCATCGCCACCTCGACGTCCCGGTCGCGCAACGCCCGGTACTGGGTCAGCGTCTGTTCCAGGAACAGGTCCTGCCAGCCGCCGAACAGCAGCACCGGAACCCGCGAGCGCTGCAGCGCCGCGGGATGACGCAGCGCGTCCCAGAACGGGTCGTCGGCCTCGGGGTGTTCGACCCACGACTCGTACCACGGCGAGCCGTCGCCCAGCAGCTTTCGGCCGGCCGCGCCCAAGGGCCGCCGGGCGGCGGCGCGGTTCACCCTGCGCTGGGCGGTCAGCTGGTGGATGCCGGCCCGGATTCGCGGGCGGTCCTGCTGGTGGGCCATCAAGTGGCTCCAGCCCAGGAAGTCGTTGAGCGCGAACGACCCGGCGCCCCAGGTCGACTGGTACAGATCGTGCGGCCCGACGGTGATGACGGCGGCGGCCAGCTCCGGTGGCGGGTCGGCCAGCAACGCCCACTGGGTGAATCCGAGATAGGAGATCCCGATGGTGCCGAAGGAGCCGGTGAACCACGGCTGGGTGCGCAGCCACGCCACCGTGTCGGCGCCGTCGGCGGCCTCGTTGACCATCGGCTCGAACACGCCGCCCGACCCGAAGGTGCCGCGGACACTCTGCAGGATCACCCGGTAGCCGCGGGCGGCATAGATCCGGCCGAACACCAGCGCGAACGGAAAGCCCCGTCCGTAGGGACACCGAACCAGCAGGGTGCCGGCCACATCACCGGTCGGCTCATAGTGGTCGGCCACCAGGGTGACGCCGTCGCGCATCGGGATGCCCTCCCGACGCACGGTGTAGCCGGTGGTGGGCGCGGGCAACCGCAATGCCCGGCTCAGGGCGCTATCGGTGAGGCGTGGGGCGGTCTTCAAACGAGATCAGTATTTGTAGTGCGGTGCCAGCTGGTGGGCACGCATCAGGTTCTCGGTGGGGCAGTCCACGTCGGGGTTGGAGTACACCGGCGAGTAGTACAGCGACTGCTGGATCACCCCGTAGCTGGTCTTGAACGTCACCATGCAGGAGTACCACCACCGGTTGTTCCACTCGGTGGGCTTCATCACCCAGTACTGCGCGGCGCGGTGGCCGTTGATGTCCATCTCGATCGCATCGGCGGGCAACGTCTCGTCGTAGCTGCGCCACACGAACGTCTCGACGGCCATCTGATAGTTGCCGGCGTCGAATTCGCAGCGCACCCCCTCGACCGGCTTGGGCGGGGTGAAGGCCAGCCCCAGCTGCGCGATGACGTCGTAGGGGATGTCCTCGCAGGCGTCGAACGGCCGGGGGTTGGTGATGTTGACCGGTTTGCTCGAAGTCGGCGGCGGTGCCAGCGGTGCGGCGGTGGAGCGCAGCCCTACCGCGGGCTTGCCCGCGACGCTGCTGGCCGGCGCTTGTTGCCAGACCATCACGACGGCCATCACCAGCGCGCTGAATACGGTGATCAGACGCAGTTTGGTGAGCATGCCAGTCCTCGCTTCCGCCCGGTCTTCTGCCCGGGAGTGTACAAGTTGTGGCGTCGGCTACGGCCCGAAGGCGAGAACACGTTCCAATTTTGCCCGACCCACTAATGTTGACGCTCGTGACAACCCAGGAGCCGAGGGCCTCGCACGGCCCGACCCTGTGGGCGATCTCCGACCTGCACACCGGTCACATGGGCAACAGGCCGGTCACCGAGTCGCTGCATCCGGTGACCGGTGATGACTGGCTGATCGTCGCCGGCGATGTCGCCGAACGCACCGACGAGATCCGCTGGGCGCTGGATCTGCTGCGGAAACGGTTCGCCAAGGTGATCTGGGTGCCCGGCAACCATGAGCTGTGGACCACCACCAAGGACCCGATGCAGGTGTTCGGGCGCTCGCGCTACGACTATCTGGTCGACATGTGCGACCAGATGGGCGTCATCACCCCCGAACACCCCTTCCCGGTCTGGACCGAGGAGGGCGGCCCGGCGACCATCGTTCCGATGTTCCTGCTCTACGACTACACGTTCCTGCCAGCCGGGGCGACCAGCAAGGCCGAAGGCCTGGCCGTCGCGCGGGAGAACAATGTGGTGGCCACCGACGAGTTCCTGCTGTCTCCCGAGCCGTACGGGACCCGGGACGCGTGGTGCGCCGACCGGGTCACCGCCACCCGCAAGCGCCTCGAAGACCTGGACTGGATGACGCCGACCGTGCTGGTCAATCACTTCCCGATGGTGCGGGAACCCTGCGACGCGCTGTTCTACCCGGAGTTCTCGCTGTGGTGCGGCACCACCGAGACGGCCGACTGGCACACCCGCTACAACGCGACGTGCTCGGTCTACGGACACCTGCACATCCCGCGCACCACCTACTACGACGGGGTGCGCTTCGAAGAGGTCTCGGTGGGCTACCCGCGCGAGTGGCGGCGACGCAAGCCCCACCGGTGGCTGCGCCAGGTGCTGCCCGACCCGCAGTACCCGCCCGGCTACCTCAACGAATTCGGCGGCCACTTCGCCATCACCGACGAGATGCGCGCGGCGAGCGCGAAGTTCGCCGAACGGCTGCGGCAACGGCAGTCCCGATGAGCAAGCTGCTGGACACGGTGCTCGATCAGCCACCGGCCCACTCACTGGCCTGGGCCGAGCGCTACGACGACCCGCCCGGATTGGCACCGCTGCCCGAGGAAGAGCCGCTGGTCGCGCGTTCGGTTGCCAAGCGCCGCAACGAGTTCGTCACGGTGCGCTACTGTGCCCGGCTGGCCCTGGAGGAACTCGGTCAGCCGCCGGTCCCGATTCTCAAGGGGGAGAAGGGCGAGCCGACGTGGCCCGACGGCGTCGTGGGCAGCCTGACGCACTGCGCGGGCTTCCGCGGCGCGGTGGTGGGACGCGGCGGCGGGCTGCGGTCGGTGGGTATCGACGCCGAACCGCACGACGTGCTGCCCGACGGCGTGCTGGACGCCGTCAGCCTGCCTGCCGAACGCGCCGAGCTCGCCGCGCTGCCGGACGGCCGGCACTGGGACCGGATCCTGTTCTGCGCCAAGGAGGCCACCTACAAGGCGTGGTTCCCGCTGACCAGGCGGTGGCTGGGCTTCGAGGACGCCCACATCAGCTTCACGCTGACCGGCGAAACGTCCGGCGCTTTCGTCTCCCGCATCCTGATCGACCCTGCCGCACGGTCCGGGCCGCCGTTGACCGAGCTGCGCGGTCGGTGGTCGGTGACCGGTGGGCTGGTGCTGACGGCGATCGTGCTGTGAACACGCCGCCCCCGGCCGGCCTGGTGATCGTCGACAAACCCGCCGGCATCACCAGCCACGACGTGGTGTCACGGTGCCGCAGGTTCTTCGCCACCCGCAAGGTCGGCCACGCCGGCACCCTGGACCCGATGGCCACCGGAGTGCTGGTGATCGGCATCGAACGGGCCACCAAGATCCTGGGCCTGCTGACCACGTCGGCGAAGTCGTATGCCGCCACCATCCGGCTGGGCCAGACCACCTCCACCGAGGATGCCGA
>CAYNJD010000210.1:0-6224 GCA_964397355.1 uncultured Mycobacterium sp.
GGCCGATCGCCGAACGCCGTGGCTGGGACGACGACTTCTTCTACATGATGCGGCGCGGCACCGCCCTGCACGATATGTTCCACACCCTGGGCGGCTACGGCCCGGACATGGGCGGGGAGTTCGGCAATCTGGGGTTCCACTGCGGACAGATGGAGCCGTCCGGCGCGCTCAAGACGCTCAGCCTTGCCGGGTTGGGCACCATCATCCCGGCCTCGCCGCGCCGCAAGCTGCGCTACTTCCGCGAAGCGGTCCGCCGCGGCCAGCGTGCCGACAACCTGATGGCGGCGCCCTACGAGGAACTGTTGGACAAGCCCATCAACGAGGTCCGGCGGATATTGGGGGTGGCGCCCAGCCGCGACGCCCACCCGGGTGGGCACCTGTTCATCGGGTGGATGCCGCCGGGCATGAAACCGCCGACCCGCTGGGATTACGACGCGGACGTCGCCTAAGACGTAGTCAAGACCATGCGGTAACGCGCCCGGCCCTGCTCCATGGCGGCGTAGGCCTCGGCGGCTCGGGTCAGCGGCAGTTCTTCGATACGGGCCCGAACCCCGGCCAGCACGGCGAAGGCCATGGTCTCCTCGACGTCGCGGGCGGTGCCCGACGGATGGCCGGTCACGCTGAGTCCCGGCGCGATCAACTGCACCGGCGCGATCGGCAGCGGATCGGCGGTGACACCGATGATGACGAGCTCGCCACGCGGCTGGAGCCCGCCGACGGTGGCGGCCATGGCCTGGGAGTTGGCCGCGGTGGCCAGCACCACCGCCACTCCCCCGAGCTGCTGCATCGCCTGGCCGACGTCCCCGGCGGACGAGTCGATGTAGTGGTGGGCGCCCAGCGCTCGGGCGTCGTCGGCCTTGGCCGCACCGCGGGCGATCGCGATCGTCTCGAATCCCATCGCGGCGGCGAACTGTACGCCCAGGTGGCCCAGACCGCCCAGACCGAGCACCGCGACCCGGTTGCCGGGCCGTGCCCGCGTCGACCGCAGCGCGTTATAGGTGGTGACCCCGGCACACCCCATCGGGGCCGCCTCGGCCGGCGACAGTTCGTCGGGGATGCGGGCCAGCGCGGTGGCCGGCACGGTCACCGACTCGGCATAGCCGCCGGGGTAGTGCAGGCTGGGCACCTGCCCGTTGGCGCAATGGATGAAATCGCCTTTGCGGCAAGGGATGCAGTGGTTGCAGTTCCCACCGAACCAACCCACCGCGACACGGTCGCCGACCTGCCAACCCGTCACGGCGGAGCCCAGTTCGGCGATGGTGCCGGCGATTTCGTGCCCCGGGATCACCGGCCATGTCATTCCGGGGAATCCGCCGTTGGCGATGGCATGGTCGGTGCCGCAGACGCCGCAGGCGGCCACGGCGATGCGCACCTGGTGGCGAGACGGTGCGATGGTCTGTGTCTCGACGACGGCCAGCGGCGCACCGGCGGAGGCGACGTGGACGGCACGGTGAGTGGCCATTGCTGGATCCTATGCCGCGGCGGACCGGATACCCATGGCCCGCCCGGTCACGAAATACGGCGCAGCGACGGGTGTCGATCGGTGGCGTCGGCCAGCCGGGCGGCCTCGGCCAGCCGCTCGCCGAGCTGCAGCGGGTAGACCGTCTCGCCGCCGGCGGCCAGCGCCGCGATCTCGGCGGCGTCGCACCAGCGGTGACCGTGCAGGTAACGCTGCTCCAGACCGGTCCGGCCCGTCCCGGTCGGCTCGAACCGGCCGGTGCGGTAGGCGAAGAAGAACTCCCGGCTGTTGAGCCGCTCGCCGTTGAACTCGAAGACGGCGTCGCGCCGCCAGATCGGCCCGGTCAGCTCGCCCGGGTCGACCTGCAGGCCGGTCTCCTCGGCCAGTTCGCGTGCCGCCGCGTCGGCCAGCGGCTCATCGGGCAGCACCTGCCCGCCCACGGTGAACCACCAGCGCGGCGCCGGGTTGTCGGCGTCGTCGGGCAGCGCCGGGTCACGACCCCGCAGCAGCAGCACCGACCCGGCCTCGTCGAGCAGCACCACCCGGGCCGAGACGCGCGGGCCCGCGGCACTCTCGGATCCGCGATGACGCCCATGCATGACCGCCCGCTCGACGATCTCGAAATACGTTGGCATCGGCGCGGTCCCGCCCAGGTGCAACGCCCGCACCAGCGGCCGCTCCCGCAGCGCCACCGTGTCGCGGACCGCGTCGTTGTGGAACCGGCGGGCCAGCAGCACCCGGGCCTCGGCGTCGGCCAGTTCGGCGACCATCGCGGTCGGCAGGGTTTCCGGGTCGACCAGCGCGAGCTCGGCCGACAGCGTGTTCTCGGCCGTCTCACGGGCGTCTCGCGATGCCCGCTCGGCGGCATCGGCCAGCGCCGCCAGTCGTTGCCCGGCCGCGGCGTCCCCGTAGGCCTCCACCGCGACCGCCCGGGCCACCACGGCGCGGCGTGCCAGCGCCCCGTCCAGGGCCTGCCAGGACAGGTCGCAGCGCACGTGCAGCCGGTTGAGCCGGTTGGCGGTCTGATACGCCCAGGCCACCGTGGCGGCCAGCACCGCCACCACGACCAGCACCGCCAACGTGCCCGCGATCGTCGGCCCCATCTACTCGCCCACCGTGACCTTGCTGCCGGCCCCGGCGACCGTCTCGTAGACCCGGACGATCTGGTCGGCCACCACCGACCAGTCGAAGCGGCGCACCGCTTCGGCGCCGGCCGCCACGTAGGACGCCCGCAGCGCGTCGTCGTCGAGCACCTCGATCAGGGCGGCGGCCAGTTCCGCCGGGTCGTCGACCGGCACCAGCCGGCCGGCCTGTCCGTCGCGCAGCACCCGCCGGAAGGCGTCCAGGTCGCTGGCGACCACCGCGGCGCCGGCGGCCATCGCCTCGGCCAACACGATGCCGAAGCTCTCCCCGCCGGTGTTCGGTGCGCAGTACACGTCGGCACCGCGCAGCGCCGACGCCTTCTCGGCGTCGTCGACCTGTCCCAGAAATCTCAGATGCGACGCCAGTTTGCCGGCGTCACCGCGTAATTCGGCTTCGTCGCCGCGGCCGACGATCAGCAGCTCCAGATCATCGAACTTCTCGACCAGCGCCGGCAGCGCACCCAGCAGCACCGCCATCCCCTTGCGGGGTTCGTCGTAGCGGCCGAGGAACAACACGGTGCGACCGGGCCGCGGGTAGCCGGGCAGCGGCTGCGCCGAGGCGAACGCGGCCACATCGACCCCGTTGGGGATCTCCACCGCGTCCGAGCCCAGCGCCTCCATCTGCCAGCGCCGGGCCAGATCGGAGACCGCGATGCGGCCGATGATCTTTTCGTGCATCGGCCGCAGCAGGCCCTGTACCACGCTGAGCGTCAACGACTTGGTGGTCGAGGTGTGGAAGGTCGCCACGATCGGGCCCTCGGCCACGTTCAGCGCCAGCATCGACAGGCTGGGGGCGTTCGGCTCGTGCAGGTGCAACACGTCGAAATCACCCTTGGCCAGCCACTTCTTGACCTTGCGGTGCGCGGCGGGGCTGAACTGCAACCGCGCCACCGATCCGTTGTAGGGGATCGCGACGGCCTTGCCGGCGGACACCACGTACTCCGGCAGCGAGGCGTCGCGGCCCGGCGTGGACGGCGCCAGCACGCTGACCTCATGCCCACGGCCGCGCAGCACCTGGGCCAACTGCAACACATGAGCCTGCACCCCGCCCGGCACGTCGAACGAGTAGGGGCAGACCATGCCGATCCGCATCAGCTCTCCCCCAGGCGCGCCCGTCGGGATTCGGGCAGATCAGCCACCCACTGCGGCTGCATCATGTGCCAGTCGGCGGGGTGGGCGGCGATGCCCTCGGCGAACTTGTCGGCCAGCGCCTGAATGATCGCATCGACGTCGCCGCCGGAGCAGTCCAACGGGTCGTGCACCTGAATGCCCCAGCCCGAGCCCTCGAACCAGCAGTGCGCCGGGAGCAGCGCGGCACCGGTTTCGATCGCGAGTCTGGCCGGTCCGGCCGGCATCCGGGTGGACTCGCCGAAGAAGTCGACCGCCACCCCGCTGCGGGTCAGGTCGCGGTCGGCCATCAGGCACACCAGCTTGTTGTCGGCCAGTCGCTGCGCCAGCGTCTCGAACGGCGGGCGCTCGCCGCCGGACAGCGGCAGCACCTCGAAGCCCAGGCTTTCGCGGAACGCCAGGAACCGCCGGTCGCGCGTCGCGTTTTTGCGTGTTGCGGCGCCCGTGGTTACTCCACGGGGGGTCTGGGCCCGCCAACCCCCGGCCAGGCCCAGGTTGCCGGTGGGCGCCAACGCCAGCACCGCCCCGCGTCCGGCCGCCAGCGCCGCGGTGATGCGGTCGCGGCCCGACACCGATTCGTGCAGCTGCGCGGCCAGCGCCGCGTGATCCATGGTGGGCAGCCGGAACGCCTCCCGCCAGTAGCGGGCATACGAGGCCAGCGAGGCCCGCATCAGTTCCGACGGCACCTCGGCCGGCGCCACACCCAGCACCCGGGCCAGGTTCTTGCGCAGCTGCTCGGGCCCACCGCCGCGGGACGCCAACAACGCGCCGGCGTCGAATGCGTTGCGGGCGACGAATTCCGGCATCGCGCGCACCATCATCCAGCCCGCGGCGAACCCGGCATCGGTGGCCCAGGCATCCAGTTGATCAAGCCCGGGAACTCGCAGACCGCTCGGGATGAAGGTCACGGCCCGGCGGTTCCTTCGTCGCCGGCCGGGCGCAGCGGTTCGACCGCGCCCGGCGAGGTGCGCACGGTGTGCAGCCGCTGGGCGCAGGTGATCAGGCTGGCCACCGCCAGCAGCCACATCGCCACGTCCAGCGCCCACGGCAGCGGGTACACCGGCAGGTCGGACAATCCGGCCCCCACCAGCACGATGATCAGTCGCTCCGGACGTTCGATGTAGCCGCCGTCGCCGCGCAGCCCACTGGCTTCGGCGCGCGCCTTGATGTAGGAGATCACCTGCGAGGTGACCAGGCAGATCAGCGTCGCGACCACCAGCGGGGCGCTGTCCAGCCCGAACGCCGCCCACCAGGCCAGGCCGCAGAACACCGCACCGTCACTGATCCGGTCGCAGGTGGCGTCCAGTACCGCGCCGAACGCGCTGCCGCCGCCGCGCAACCGCGCCATCGCCCCGTCGAGCATGTCGAAATGCACGAAGAGCCAGACCACCAGCGTGCCGGCGAACAGCCGCCCGGTGGGGAACAGTGTCAGTGCCGCGAGCACCGCGCCGGCGGTACCCATGATCGTGACGATGTCGGCGGTGAGCCCGGCCCGCAGGAAGGTCCGCGCCACCGGTGTGGTGATGCGCGCGAACGTGGCCCGCGACAGGAACGGCAGCCTGCTCATTGCTGTTTGGCCCACTCGTCGGCGAGCAGCCGGCGCGTGTCACGCAGCAACTGCGGAATCACCTTGGAACCGCCGACGATCGTGATGAAGTTCGCGTCGCCGCCCCAGCGCGGTACCACGTGAACATGTAGGTGCTCGGCCAGCGATCCGCCGGCCGACTCGCCCAGGTTGAGGCCGACGTTGAAGCCGTGCGGGTGCGATACCGCCTTGATGACGCGGATCGCCTTCTGAATGAACGTCATCAGCTCGGCGCCCTCGGATTCGGTGAGGTCTTCGAACTCCGAGAATCGCCGGTAGGGCACCACCATCAGATGACCCGGATTGTAGGGGTAGAGGTTGAGCACCGCGTAGACGTACTCACCGCGCGCCACCACCAGCCCGTCCTCGTCGGACAGCGTCGGGATGTCGGTGAAGGGCTGGGTGGAGCGCGCCGAGCCCGAGGCCGCACGCTTGAGCGGCGCCTCGGCCAGATAGGTCATCCGATACGGCGTCCACAGCCGCTCCAGCCGGTCGGGCTGACCTACACCGGTGTCGACGATCGCGTGGTCGTCACCGGCCTCGCCGCTCACTTGGTGCCGTCCACGTTCGAGCCCGCCTTCAGCGCCGCCGCAGTCGGCGCGGTGTTGTCCCGGGCGGCGATCCAGTCGGCGATCGCCGCGACCGCCTCGTCCCGCGGGACACCGTTGATCTGGGTGCGGTCGCCGAACCGGAAGCTGACCGCGTGCGCGTCGACGTCGCGGTCGCCGGCCAGCAGCATGAACGGCACCTTCTGGTTGGTGTGGTTGACGATCTTCTTGGGCATCCGGTCGTCGCTCGCGTCGACCTCGACTCGCACGCCGTGGCTGCGCAGTTGTGCGGCAACCTCTTCCAGGTATTCCACGTGCTGATCGGCGACCGGGATTCCGACCACCTGCACCGGCGCCAGCCA
>CAYNJD010000211.1:0-6175 GCA_964397355.1 uncultured Mycobacterium sp.
GGGCAAAAGTCTGGCCCGCGCGCCGCAACAGCCGACGCACCTGGTCTTTCTGGGTATCCACCGCGGGGGGATACCCAGTGGAACACCACGGCAAACCCGCAGGCGATGGCCGTCCCTAGCCGGCCAGGCCGCAAACCGGATAACGCGGCGCCGTCTGGGCAACGTCGACGATCTCCAGGCCGACGGCGGCCAGCATCTCGGGGATCGCTCGCACGAAGATGCGGTCTACCTCGGCGACCTCAGGAGGCAGTTCTTCCATCGGCACCAAGTGCGGATCCTTCTTGAGCACCCGGTCCTCTTCGCCCAGAGTCCAGCCGGCGGCTAGCTTTTCCCGCATCCACCGGTCGTGCTCCATGGTGCCCAGCTTGTCAACCTCGTCGTCGGTGAAACGGAAGTCCTTGGCCTGCCAGTTGCGCAGCGGCGCGATCACGCAGCCGATGCTGCGCAGCTTGACCCCGATGTGGCGTGCCTGCGCCCGGCTGGACTCCTTCAATGGGTCCGATAGTTCCGACCATGGCGGCGGCGTAGCCGCATCCTTGGGCTGCATCAGACAATAGCGCCGGTGGATTTCCTGGGCGACGGCCTCCAGCGATCCGCCCTCGACCAGTTCTACGCTGCAGGTCTCCTGCAACGTCCTGAATACCGTGACACTGGCCCCGCCTAGCCCCGCTTTCTCCTCGAGCAGTTCGGCTACGCCGTAAGCCCGCGAGATCGTACTGACAACCGGTACTGAGTCGGGCAGGGCCCGGCGCAGGTTCAGCGCCGACTCCACGTTGCGCTCGTCGCGGTAGCCGGTGACATAGGCATGGTTGACCGGCCGGTGGATCTCCTGCGCCAACCGGTCGATATCGCGCATCGAGGTCGAACAGCAGCGAAATTCGCAGATCCCCTCGAGGGCGGGGTACGCGGCGATCAGCGCGGCCACCTTGTCGGAGGCATGGTCGTCGATCACCGTCACCAACAGCGGCCCGTCGTCGGAACGTTCGTCATGCCATTTTCGGGCCGCCTGGAAGACCACCCCCGACCCGACGCCGTCGAGGTGGGCGACCGCGATGTGCGGACGCTGCGTGTGCTGCATCGGGTGCTTCTCCAGCAGAAGCCGGGCACCGACGGTGTCGATGTTGAAGAAGTCGACGACCGACTGATCGTCACCGCGATTGAACTCAGCGATCCGCAGCAGCGCACACAGCCCCGGGTCGTCGATACGCGCCAGGCAGCGAAGGGCGTACCCGCCCGCACGGCCGAACACCCGGCGGGAGCGCGTGGAGTGGTCCGCCAAACGGCGTGCCAGCGTGAGGATTTCGGTGTTGGCGACACTGTCCGAAGTCACCGCGAGCAGTCGGGCAGCTTTTCGGACACCGGCCGATTCCAGGGTCGCGCTCAGTTGTGCATCTCCGATCACGACCGGGAACCCCCAGTTGCGGCAGGTCCTGATGCGCGGGTTGGCCTCGTCGGACTCGATCACGACCACCCGGTAACCGGCGGCACGCAGCTTGCGGACGAACTCGAATCCGGCGTAGCCGAGTCCGCAGACGACCACGTGCCCCTGCTTGAACGGGATCAGCAACTGCTGCACCCGATCACGGAACACCGAGACCAGTGCGATCAGTGCTGCCCAGCCGGCCACGACGGGTGCCAGGAAGCGGGCGATGTCCAGCGCGATGCCGACGTGATTCTCCGGTTGGGGTGCGGCGTGCAGGAAGAACAGCTTGACCGCGCCGTAGACCGCATCGGAGACCGAATGATGGCCACCCTCGTACGATCCGTAGCCCCACATACCCAGCGCGAATGCCGCGAACCCCGCCGGTATCAGCACCCAGTACCAGTGCGGATCGGTGAGGCCGGTCAGCAACTTGTGCGGCAGAGTCGCCGGCTGCGGTTCTTCGTGCCCGAGCGCACGCGGGCCCTTCGACGTGGCCGCGGAACCGGTCATCGACGTCCCTCCTTCCACGCCTCTCGGCGGCCCGATCAGCCATAGCGGAGGCGACTTATTCTCTCGTACACTAACCCGGAAACCCGATTACCGATATCGGCTATCTGTCTTGCGATATGGAGATTGATCGGTTCGCTTTCGGAACACCGGAGAGGGAATCATGCTGTTTGTCAGTTACGCCAGCCAGGATCGGGCGTTGGTCGATCCGTTGGTCGCGGTCCTGCGCAGCGCCGGGCAGCAGGTGTGGCTCGATGAGGAATTGGGCGGCGGCGATGCGTGGTGGCAGACAATCCTGGAGCGCATTCGCAGCTGCACGGTGTTCGTCGTCGCGCTTTCGAACAACTCGCTGAGATCCAAGCCATGTCAGGCGGAGTTGGCCTACGCACGTGCGCTGCACCGGCCTGTGCTGCCGGTACAGATCGGTCCGGTCGACAGTGTGCGGGTGACGCCGCTGGCTGCGACCCAGATCATCGACTACCGACACCGCGACGCCACCGCCGACGCCCGACTTGCCGCGGCCTTGCGTAGGCTGTCGAGCCGCGCCGTGCCGCTGCCCGCGCAGTTGCCGGAGGAGCCGATGGTGCCCTTCGCCTACCTGATGCGGCTGTCGTCCGACGTCTCCAGCCCCGAACTCAGCTACCGCAGGCAGGCCGAGCTGGTATTTGAGCTTCGCACCAGACTGGACGAGGACTGCAACGATCCGACGGTGCGCAGCGATATTCTTCAGCTGTTGTGCCGGCTGCGGGACCGGCCGGATGTCACGGTGCGCACCCGTGCCGACGTCGACGCCGTCCTGGCAGCCAACGACCCGAGCTTCACCGCGGCCACCGTGGGGATGCCGTCCGCCACGGTGACTGGACCGCGGCCGGCGATCGCCCGATTGTCGCCGGGCGCGCGGGCTGCCGCGGATCCGGAATCCACCGGTGCGCGCCGTCGGTGGCACGGGCGATGGTCCAAGTCGAAGCTGTTGATCGCCGGTGCGGTGGTCGCGTCGGCGGCCGCGGGCGTGCTGGCGGCAGGGATCATCCGTACCCCCTCGGAGCCGGCTGCGCCGGTCCTAGCCGACGACGCCGACGTCGCGGCCGTGATGGACACGCCGGGAATGGCGACTGTGCAGGCCGACCTGGAGTCGTTCAAGGTGAGCAGTGCGGTCGAGCTGTCGCGTCCGGAGTGCATGGGCGTGCTCTATCCAGGTATGGATCAGGTGTATCAGGGCAGCCAGGCTCAGCAGGCGGCGTGGAAGGTGCTCGAGCAACCGGGCGGTCTGCAGCGAGCCGGGGTCAACGGTCGCTCCTTCGTGGACCAGGACATCGCAGTTTTCACCCCGAAGTCGGGCCGGGCCGCCGCGTTCGTCGAGCGGTTGGTACCCCAGTGGCGAGGCTGCGTAGGCCAGACCGTGACCGTGAACTATCCGGACCACAACACCTACAGCTGGGATATCGGGGAAGTCGTGGGTGACGCGCCCCGTATCTCGCAGACCTACACCTTGGACACCGAGGGCTATACCTGCCAGCGGGTGCTCACTGCGGTGGCCGACACGGTGATCGACGTCAAAGCCTGCGGTCAGCACATCATCGACCAGGCGGGCGTGCTCACCAACATGATCGCCGCGCTGGCGACGCAGGCACCGCCGTTCTGAGCCCGGGCCACCGACCGTTAGCGCACCGGCGCCAACCGCCGCAGCTGGGTGACATGCTGCGGGGACAGCTCCGCCAGCTCGCTGACCCCCAGCAGTCGCATGGTGCGCCGGATCTGCTCGGCGAGGATGTCGATCACGCGGTGCACGCCGGCCTGCCCACCGGCCATCAGCCCGTAGAGGTAGGCGCGCCCGATCAGGGTGCAGCGAGCACCCAGCGCGAGTGCCGCGACGATGTCGGCGCCGGACATGATGCCGGTGTCCAGCAGGATCTCGGTGTCGGCCCCGACGTCGCGGGCCACCTCGGGCAGCAACTGGAACGGCACCGGCGCGCGGTCGAGCTGGCGGCCGCCGTGGTTGGACAACACGATGCCGTCGACACCGAGATCCACGACGGCGCGGGCGTCGGCGAGGGTCTGAATGCCCTTGACGACGAATCGGCCCGGCCACTGCGACTTGACCCAGGCCAGGTCGTCGAAGGTCAGGCTCGGGTCGAACATGGTGTCGATGTAGTGCGCGACGGTGCCCGACCACCGATCCAGCGAGGCGAAGGCCAGCGGTTCGGTGGTCAGCAGGTCGAACCACCAGGCCGGGTGGATGACGGCGTCGGCGACGGTGCGCAGTGTCAGCGCCGGCGGGATGGACATGCCGTTGCGGGTGTCGCGCCGGCGCGCCCCGGCGACCGGGCAGTCGACGGTCGCCAGCAGGGTGTCGTAGCCGGCGTCGGCGGCGCGGCGCAGCAGCGCCATCGACCGGTCGCGGTCGCGCCACATGTAGAGCTGAAACCAGCGGCGGGCGCCCGGGGCGGCCGCCGCGACGTCCTCGATCGAGGCGGTGCCCAGGGTGGACAGCGAAAACGGGATGCCGGCGGCCTCGGCGGCCCGGGCGCCGGCCAGCTCGCCCGCGGCGTGCATCAGCCTGGTGAAGCCGGTCGGTGCGATCGCGAAGGGCAACGCCACCGGTGCCCCGAGCACCTCGCGGGCGGTGTCGACGTCGCTCACGTCGCGCAGGATCGCCGGATGAAACTCGATGTCGCGGAAGGCCTGTCGGGCACGTTCCAGCGAGATCTCATCCTCGGCGGCACCGTCGGTGTAGTCGAAGGCGGCCCGGGCGGTTCGCCGCTTGGCGATGCGGCGCAGATCCTCCACGGTCAGCGCGGCATCGAGGCGCGCCGCGGTGCGGTTCAACCGTGGTCGGCGGAATCCGATCAGCGGTGCGAGGTCACCGAATCTGGGAATCCGCCGTTGCATCGCCGCCATCGCTGTCTCCTTCACACCCCCGCCCCCGAACTGTGCCACGGTGGGTTCATGACGAAGAACCCGGATCCGTTCGGGCTGCGGCGTTTCGTCGACGCCCAGGCGGGCGTCTACGACACCGTGGTCGGCGAACTGCGCGACGGGTGCAAACGCAGCCACTGGATGTGGTTCGTCTTTCCGCAGCTGAGTGGCCTCGGCACCAGCATGATGGCGCAGCGCTACGGCATCGCGTCGGCGGCGGAGGCGCGCGCCTACCTGGCCCATGAGCTGCTCGGGCCGAGGCTGCATGACTGCGCCCGGCTGATCAACGCGGTGCGCGGCCGGACCATCCAGCAGATTCTGGGCCGGCCCGACGACCTGAAGCTGCGTTCCTCGATGACGCTGTTCGCCCGGGCCTGCGCCGATGGCGGTCACCGCACCGATCGCTGCTGCGGCGACTTTCGCGCGGTGCTGGACCGCTACTACGGCGGGCAGCAGGATCCGCGGACCCTGGACCTACTGGCGCGGCTCGACCAACCCGGTTGAGCCGCGCCAGTAGGCCGTCAGGCCGAATCTCCCGGCAGCGCCGCGGCGGCGAAGATCGCCTGCGCCACCCCGGCCACGATCGAGGCGACCTTGAGGGCCTCCAGGACCGCTTCGCGGTCGACGCCCGCATCACGCACGACTTTCTCGTGGGAGGCGACACAGGCCGAGCAGCCGTTGATCGCCGAGACCGCGAAGCTCCACAGCTCGAAGTTGGCCTTGTCGACCCCCGGGTTGCCGATGATGTTCATCCGCAATCCGGGCCGCAGGTCGTCGTAGGCGCCCTCCAAGAAGTGCCGGCCTCGGTAGAACACGTTGTTCATGCCCATGATCGACGCCGCGCCCAGGGCCGCCTGGTAGGCCTCGGCCGACAGGTTGTCGGCCGCTTCGGCCCCGATCTCGGTCAGCACCGTGGCGTTGCGTGTCGCCGCCGCGCTGGCCAGCAGGCTGCCCCAGAGCTGTTCCTCGTTCAGGGCGGTGGTGCGGGTGATCGAGCCCAGGTTGAGCTTGAGATCCTTGGCGAACTCCGGGATCGCATTCTTGAGGTTGTCGATCGACATGTCGTCGCTGCCCCGGTCAGACGGATTCTTTGAGCAACTCGCCGGCGTTCAGGGTCGGGTCGCCCTTCTTCCAGTTGCAGGCGCACAGCTCGTCGGACTGCAGCGCGTCGAGAACGCGGAGCACCTCGTCCACGTTGCGGCCGACCGAGCCGGCGGTCACCGAGACGAACTGGATCACGTTGTTCGGGTCGACGATGAAGGTGGCGCGGTCGGCCACCCCGTCGGCGTTGAGCACGCCGGTCGCCTCCACCAGCTCCCGCTTGAGGTC
>CAYNJD010000212.1:0-6126 GCA_964397355.1 uncultured Mycobacterium sp.
GGATCAGCGCACCCGAAGACGAGCGTTTCGGGTTCGTGATCGGGGTGGCTACCGGCGCGCTGTCCGAACTCGATGAGATCGCCGGGCGGCTACGCGCTTGGAGCCACGGCGCAGACTGATCGCGCTGCTCAGTGCGGGGGCAGCGCCGGCAGGTCGGTGGTGCAGATCTGATGGGCCTCAACGGGTTTGATTCCCATGGCGCGCAGAATAAGTTCGGCCGCGGACGAGCCGGCTTCGCGCCAGGTCTGATGTCCTTCCAGCACCATCCACATCGCGCTGACGGTGGTGCCGACGATAAGGGAGGCGACGCTGTCGATGCTGGTGGCCCCGAGGTCGTATCGGCCGTTGGCCAGGCCAACGTTGATGTCGCTCATGGCGGGGCCGGTCATCAGCGAGCGCAGGGTTTCTTGGCTGAGGCCGAACTTCACCGCGAAGCGGCCCACGGTGGGGTTCTCGTGGCTGTAGCGAATCCATAGTCGTACGCCGGTGGCCAAACGTGCGGCGGGGTCATCGATGCCGGTAAAGGCGTGCGAAACCCGTCGATGCAGATCGTCGGAGAGGTCGGCGACCACGCGGTGAAACAGGGTGTCGACCGAGCCGACATTGCGGTAGAGGGTGCCGCGGGCGACCTGCGCCTGTTGGGCCAGTTCGCTGATGGTGACCTGGGTGGTCCCTTTTTCCACGAAGAGGCGTACTGCGGCGTCGTTGATCCGCTGTTCGGTCGATGTCACGGTGCGCCCCTCCTGCGGGTACCAGCTCTGTTCGGTCTGAGCCTATAGGAGCCATTATTGAACATAGTTGATGTTTATTAAACAGTCGTGTTCAATAGCGAGGGCGGGAAGTAGGGCGAAAGGGGAGCGGCGATGGCAGTCCACAACGACCTGCGCAGCGAACAAGGCCCCCGCCCGGGCGAACACCTCGGCCGTTCCACAAACCCGGTGATCAAGATCGCCGGCCTGGCGTGGCTGGAGTTCGCCAAGCCCGACTTGGCCCGGGCCGAAGCGTTCGCGCATGCTTTCGGGTTCGCCACCGCGCTGCGCACCGACACCGAGTTGCAACTGCGCGGCACCGATCCCGTCGCGCCGTGCGTGATCATCCGCCAAGGGCCAACTCGTTTCATCGGGATGGCGTTCACCGCCGCCGAGGACGCCGACCTACTGCGGCTGGCCGACGCGACAGGTTCGCGGGTACGCCCGCTTCCGGAGAGCATCGGCGGATCGGCAGTCGACCTCGTCGATCCCGGCGGCCTGCCGGTGCGCGTGGTCTCGGGAACCCATCCGCTGGCGCCGCTGCCCGCCCAGTCGCCACACGTCCTCAACGTCGGCCACGACATCGACCGGGCCAACACCACGCAACGCCCGCCGCGAATACCCGCCTCAGTGCAGCGGCTCGGCCATGTCGTCTTGCAGAGCGCGCGCTACGGTGCGGCACTGGACTGGTATCTGGACACCCTGGGGATGATCGTCAGCGACTTCCAATACTTCGCCGGCCAACGCCAACGCGGCCCGACGATGAGCTTCATCCGCTGCGACCGCGGCGCCACGCCCAGCGATCATCACACCCTGGCGATGGCGCTCGGGCCCGTGAACCGCTACGTGCACTCGGCCTACCAGGTATGCGACCTCGACGCACTTGCCGCCGGCGGCGAATACCTGAAAGACCTTGGATATCAGCGATCTTGGGGAATCGGCCGCCACATCCAGGGCAGCCAGATCTTCGACTACTGGCGCGACCCCGACGGCTTCCTGGTCGAACACTTCACCGACGGCGACATGTTCGACAACACCGTCGAGCCGGGTTGGGCGCCGTTCACCGCCTCCGGACTGGCGCAGTGGGGGCCGCCGGCCACCGGCGACTTCTTAGGCACCAGCCCCCGACACCTGCGAACCCAAGCTATGGCCCTGGTGAACGGGCTTCGCGGCGACAACGACTTCGACCTCCGCCGCCTCGTCGGCCTCCTGAAAGCAGCGAGTTCATGACCACCGCAATCCTGCGCACCGCCGACGGCTGGTGGGTGCGGACCCCGACCGGCGCCGCCAAGATCGACACGAACGCCAGCACCACCGGCGAGCTGCTCGCGGACCGCACCGCCATCGCCGCCGCCAACACGTCCGACTCGGTGCCGGTCGACAGCCTGGCGTTGCTGTCGCCGGTGAGCACACCGTGCCGGGTGATCGCCCAGATGACCAACTTCGCCTCGCACGTCAAAGATTCCGGCATGGACCCCGCGAGAATCCCGTTGACGTTCTTCCGCAAGTCCTCGGCGTCCATCACCGGACCGTTCGGCGACATCGTCAAACCAGGCCATGTCCGGTTCCTGGACTACGAGGTCGAGATCGGTCTGGTCATCGGCCGCGACGTCCCGGTCGGTACCGCGATCACCGAGCAGAACCTGTCGGAGGTCATCGCCGGTGTCGTGGTCACCAACGACGTGTCCGCCCGCGACATCCAGCTGCCGCAGACCCAGTTCTACGAGGCCAAGTCCTACCCGAGTTTCACCCCGGTCGGCCCGGCGCTGGTGCTGCTCGACGCCGACGAACTGCGCAGGTTCGGTGAGCTTCGGCTGCGGTTGCGGGTGAACGGCGATGTGCGCCAGGACATGCTGGTGGGCGCCGACATGATCTACCCGCCGCTGCAAGCCCTGCAGTCACTGACCCGCTTCCAGGACCTGTCGGCCGGCGATCTGGTCATGACCGGCACCCCGGCCGGCACCGCGCTGAGCGCGCCGCCCAAGCCGATCGAGATCATCGGCTCGCTGCTGCCGCCGGCGATGAAGTGGAAAGCGTTCTTCAAACGCCAAGCCGGCAACACCAAATACCTGCACGACGGTGACGTGGTGCAGGCCGTCATCGCCACCGACGACGGCGCCATCGATCTCGGCGCCCAACGCAACATTGTCCGCTACCCGCAATCGGGAGGAACACCATGAGACTGTTACCGGCGGCCGCCGAGCCGTTCACGCCCTCGACCGAACGCGACATGCTCCCATCCGAGCGCCGCGAATTCGTCCGAACCCATCGGACGTGTGTGTACGGCTACCGCCGCCGCCATGACGGACCGGCGATGTCGATCGTGTACTACGTTCCCACCGACAGCGACGAGCTCCTGGTGTCCACCATGGCCGGACGCGCCAAGGCGAATGCCGTGGCGCGGGACGGGAAAGTGAGCCTGTGCGTGCTCGACGAGCGCTGGCCCTTCGCCTTCCTGCAGGTCTACGCCGACGCGGTCATCGACCGCGACCCCGAACTCACCGTCGACGTGATGATGGCCGTCGGCTGGCGGATGTCCGGGCAACAGGCTCCCGAGGACGCCCGGCCACTCGTCGCCGAGATGGCGGCGCGCGAAGACAGGCTGGTCATCCGCTGCCGCCCCTACGCGACATTCGGCCAGCCGCCGCGTCACCTGTACGCGAATGAGCAGGCACCCGAACTGACGCACTGGACATCGGCATCGGTCGCCTGGGACGCGACGGACCCGATCGCCCAATGAGTCATCCCACCGGTTCCCGATCGCCGGTGAGATCCAGTGCGATATCGACCAGCATGTCCTCCTGCCCGCCGATCATGCCGCGGCGTCCGGCCTCTTCCAGCAGGCTGCGGGCGTCGACACCGAAGCGTTCGGCCGCGGTTTCGGCGTGCCGCAGGAAGCTGGAGTAGACCCCGGCATAGCCCAGCGTCAACGTTTCCCGATCGACGCGGACCGGGCGTTGCTGCAACGGTCGCACGATATCGTCGGCGGCATCCTGCAGGGCGTGCAGGTCGCAGCCGTGATCCCAGCCCAGCTTCTCGGCGGCCGCGATGAACACCTCCAGTGGAGCATTGCCGGCACCGGCGCCCATGCCGGTCAGTGAGGCGTCGACTCGGCGAGCTCCGTGCTCCACGGCAACAATCGAGTTCGCCACTCCCAGCGAGAGGTTGTGATGGGCGTGGATGCCGATCTCCGTTGCGGGCAACAGGATTTGGCGCAGGGTGGCGACCCGGTCGGCGACGTCGCGCATCGTCATCGCGCCACCGGAGTCGACGACGTACACGCATGTGGCGCCGTAGCCCTCCATCAGTTTGGCCTGGGCGGCCAGCGTCGAAGGAGTGGCCAGATGACTCATCATCAGAAACCCGACAGGGTCCATACCGAGTTCACGGGCGGCGCCGAGGTATGGCGCGGCGATATCGGCTTCGGTGCAGTGGGTGCCCACGCGCACCACGGTGGCACCGGCCCGATGGGCGTTGCGCAGGTCGACCGCGCGGCCGATGCCGGGCAGCAGCAGGGTGGCGACCTTCGCCCGGCGCACCACGGCGGCGACGGCTTCGATCCATTCCAGGTCGGTGTGCGCACCGAATCCGTAGATGCAGCTGGATCCACCCAGCCCGTCGCCGTGCGCCACTTCGATGGAGTCCACGCCCGCCGCGTCCAGTGCGGACGCGATCGTCACCGCCTGCTCAATGCTGTACTGATGACGTACCGCGTGCATGCCGTCGCGCAGCGTGACGTCGCTGAGGTACAGGTTCATGCTGCAGCTCCCGCGATGCGTTCAGCGGTGGCCTTGGCCGCTGAGGTCATGATGTCGAGGTTGCCGGCGTAGGCCGGCAGATAGTCTGCGGCACCGGCGACCTCGAGCAGCACGGTGACCCGGGTGCCGATGAACTTGCCCGTCTCCGGGATATACAGCGGGTTGTCCGAACCGAATGCCTCGAACTGGATTCGCTGCTTGAGCCGGTAGCCGGGGACGTAGTCGTTGACGCGCTCGACCATCGCCCGCACATCGTTCTCGATTCGCCGATGATCGGTGTCCCCGTCGACCAGGCAATACACCGTGTTGCGCATCAACACCGGCGGATCGGCCGGGTTGAGCACCATGACCGCTTTGCCGCGCTCGGCTCCTCCGACGATGTGCAAAGCGCGCGTGGTGGTTTCGATGAATTCATCGATGTTGGCTCGGGTGCCGGGGCCGGCGGATCTCGAGGAGATCGATGACACGATCTCGGCGTAGGACACGATGCCGGATCGGGCAACTGTGGCGACAATCGGCACGGTGGCCTGCCCGCCGCAGGTGACCATGTTGAGGTTGGGTGCGTCGAGGTGGTCATCGAGGTTGACCACCGGCACGCAGTACGGCCCGATTGCGGCGGGGGTGAGGTCGACCATGCGTACGCCGGTGGCAGCGAGCTTGGCCCAGTTGGCGCGGTGCGCGTCGGCGGAGGTGGCGTCGAAAACCAGTTTGATTTCGGCGAATTCCGGCATGGCCAGCAGGCCGTCGACACCACGGGCGGTGGTCGGCACCCCTAGCTGGGCGGCGCGGGCCAGACCGTCGGAATCCGGATCGACGCCGACCATGGCGGCCATGCTCAGTGGGGCGCTGTCGCGGTCACGTCGGATCTTGATCATCAGGTCGGTGCCGATATTGCCCGACCCGAGGATGGCCACCGGCCAGATCGGTTGCGATGTCACGGTTCTCCTCTAGGTGAAGCTCAGTGACACGGTGCCCAGGCCGCTGATGGTGGCGGCGGCGGTATCACCGGGATGAACGAACGCTGCCGTGGTGAACGACCCCGACATGATGAATTGGCCCGGTGAGATCTCGGTGCCGAACGGGGCCAACGCGTTGGCCAGCCAGGCCACCGCGGCGGCCGGGTCGCCCATGACCGCTGAGCCCACCCCGGAATCGATCTCGGCTCCGTTGAGCTGCAACGATGCCTGCGCACCGGCCAGATCGAGGGCATCGCTGTAGGGCATCCAGTCGCCGAGCACCACGGCACCCGAGCTTGCGTTGTCGGCGACGGTGTCCGGCAGCGTGAGCTTCCAGTCGGCGATACGGCTGTCGACGATCTCCAGCGCGACGGCGACCGCTTCGGTCGCGGCCCGCACGTCGGCGACGGTGACCCGGGGCCCCCGCAGGGGCGCGCGCAACAGGAACGCGACCTCGGGTTCGACCCGGGGTGCGCAGAAGTCGGCGGCCGGGGTGGCGCACCCGTCGGCCAGCACCATGTCGTCGAGGATGTAGCCGAAGTCGGGTTCGTCGACACCGAGCAGGGTCTGCATCGGTTCGGAGGTCAACCCGATCTTGTGGCCGGCCAGCGTGCGGCGGGCGGCCAGCCGGCGGGACAGGTTGACCTGCTGGATCGCGTAGGC
>CAYNJD010000213.1:0-6126 GCA_964397355.1 uncultured Mycobacterium sp.
CTCCTGGCCGGTGCGCACGACCGTCGACACCAGCTCGTCGTCCAGTGCGCCGAACGACTGCGCCCGCAGGTAGGCCAGCGCGGCCTCGACGGTCAAATCAGGGGCCCGGGTATGCGCGGGAATCCAGGCGATACCACCGGAGACCGCGGTGGTGCCGCCCACGGTCGCGGACTTCTCGTAGACGGCGACCGAGGCGCCGTTGACCGCTGCGGTGAGCGCGGCGGTGAGCCCGGCTCCGCCGGTACCCAGCACCACCACGTCGAACTCGTCGTCCCAATCACCGACTGTCAATGACGTTTTCCTTTCGGGCACAGCGGGTTTCAGCTGAGGATCTCAGACAGTTTGTCGGCCGCCGCGAGTACGGCATCCCGGCCGCGCAACACAACGTCCTCGCGGTGGGAGATCAGGTTGATGCAGGTGGGCGGCGAGGGAGGGCGACGACGGACCGGAACCGCCAACCCGAACGTGCCGGGCTCGATCTCGCCGTGGGTGACCACCCAGCCGCGTTCGCGGGTCTGCGGGACGATGTCGCGTTCGTCTGGGCGTCGCGGCATGGCGGCCGACAGCGCGATCCCGGCGGCGCCGAGGCTCAGCGGGTGGCGACTGCCCTCGTGGAACGCCAACTGATAGCCGACCTGGGTCGGCACGATGACGGCGACGGCCACTTGTTGGTCACCCTCGGCCACCAGTAGCGACACGGTGGTGCCGAGCTCGTCGGCGAGCGCGCGCAGCGTCGGCAGGCTCAGCTGGCGGACGTTGTTGTCGAACGACGCACCGAGGACGGCCAGGGCCGCTGCCGAGCGGAACCGGCCGTCTTCGCCCTTGGCCACCAATCGGTGACTCGTCAGCGTGTTCAGCAGCCGATAGGCGATGGTCCGGTGGACGCCGATCCGGTCGGCGACCTGCTGGATGGTCAGCCCGTCGGGCGTGGTGGCCACCGCCTGCAATGCGGCCAGTCCCCGGGCCAGGGTCTGCGACCCCGGGGCGGCGTCGACGGCGCCGGCGGGCTTCCGCCTGGTCATCAGCTCGGCCTCCTTGACATCTACCCATCTGAGAGTGATGCTCTTCAATATAACGTACATCTATGTGCGATAAAAGCACGTTTAAATATCGGAAAATGAGAATCACATTTCCGCGACTGCGCAGGGAGAGGTGGCCGGTGCCGGAGTTCGAGAGCATCTGGAGTGATCTTCAGGGCGTTGTGTTCGAGCAGGGGTATCTCGATGCGGGCGGGGTGCGCACCCGCTACCTTCGGGCGGGCGACCCGAGCAAGCCGGTCCTGGTCCTGCTGCACGGTTCCGGTGGTCACGCCGAGGCCTATGTCCGCAATCTGGCCGCGCACGCGGAGCACTTCTGGACTTGGTCCATCGACATGCTCGGCCACGGCTACACCGAAAAACCCGGTCATCCGCTGGAGATTCCCCACTACGTGGCGCACCTGACCGCGGTGCTGGACGCCATCGGCGCCGGGCAGGCCAGCATCAGCGGTGAATCACTCGGCGGCTGGGTGGCGGCGCGCGCCGCCATCGACCACCCGGACCGCGTGCAGCGCCTGGTGCTCAACACCGCAGGCGGCTCCCAGGCCGATCCCGAGGTGATGAAGCGGATCATCACCTTGTCGATGGCGGCGGTGGAGAACCCCGACTGGGAGACGGTGCAGGCCCGCATCAAGTGGCTGATGGCCGACAAGTCCAAGGGCTACGACGACATCGTGGCCAGCCGGCAGCGGATCTACCGGCTGCCCGGCTTCATCGACGCGATGCGCGACATCATGGCGCTGCAGGATCCCGAGATCCGCCCCCGCAACCTGCTGGGACCGGGGGACTACGGCAAGATCACCGCGCCGACGCTGGTGGTCTGGACCAGTGACGATCCGACGGCCGACGTCGAGGAGGGCAAGCGGATCGCCTCGATGATCCCGGGTGCCCGGTTCGAGCTGATGCCGGGCTGCGGCCACTGGCCGCAGTACGAAGACCCCGCGACGTTCAATCGCCTCCACCTGGAATTCCTGCTGGGGCGTTAGCGTGACCGCTGAAACGAGTGCAGCCGTCGACGTCGACGTGGTGATCGTGGGTGCCGGGCCCGTGGGCCTGACGCTGGCGAACATCCTCGGCCTGCAAGGGGTCCGGACCCTGGTGGTCGAGGACCGCGCCACCCTCATCGACTATCCCCGGGGGGTCGGGCTCGACGACGAATCGCTGCGCACGTTCCAGGCGATCGGCCTGGTGGACGCCATCCTGCCGCACACCGTGCCCAACCAGATCCTGCGATTCTTCGACGGTAAGCGGCGACTGCTGGCCGAGATGGCGCCCGCCGACGCATGTTTCGGCTGGCCCAAGCGCAACGGCTTCGTACAGCCACTGGTCGACGCTGAACTGCTGCGCGGCCTGGAACGGTTCGACCACGTCCGGGTGCTGTGGGGTCGCCCGATGACCGGCTGCACTGAGACGGCCGACGGCGTCACCGTAAGCCTGGGTGGTTTGGATGGCCAGGAACCGCAGCCGATTTCGGCTCGCTACGTCGTCGGCTGCGATGGCGGCCGCAGCGCCACCCGCCGACTGATGGGGGTGTCCTTCGACGGCACCACATCCTCGACCCGCTGGCTGGTCATCGACCTCGCCAACGACCCGTTGGGCCACCCCAACAGCGAGGTCGGCGCCGACCCCGCGCGGCCCTACGCCTCCATCTCGATCGCCCACGGCATCCGGCGCTTCGAGTTCATGATCCACGCCGATGAAACCGACGAGCAGGCCGAAGACCCCGAATTCGTCGCGGCCATGCTGGCGCCGTTCCTACCGCATCCGCACGACGTCGACGTGATCCGGCACCGGGTCTACACCCACCACTCCCGAATCGCCGGCGCCTTCCGCCGCGGCCGGCTGCTGCTGGCCGGCGATGCCGCACACCTGATGCCGGTCTGGCAGGGGCAGGGCTACAACAGCGGAATCCGCGACGCGATGAACCTTGGCTGGAAACTGGCCGCGGTGGTGCAAGGGCAAGCGCAGCCGAGCCTGCTGGACAGCTACGACACCGAACGGCGCAAGCACGCCCGCGCCATGATCGACCTCTCCACGATGGTGGGCCGGGTGATCTCCCCGACCAACCGTCGGGTCGCGGCGGTGCGCGACCGGGTGATCCGGGCCGCCTCGGCGGTACCGACGCTCAAGCGCTACGTGCTGGAGATGCGGTTCAAGCCGATGCCGCGCTATGACCACGGTGCGGTCGTCCACGACCAGCCGCATCGTCCCGATTCGCCGACCGGGACCCTGTTCATTCAGCCCCGCGTGGACACCCGCACCGGGACGGATCTGCTCCTCGACGACGTCATCGGGGTCGGATTCGCGGTGCTGGCCTGGAACAACAATCCCCGTGCGCTGCTCGGGGAGGAAGCCTTCGCGCAGTGGAACGCGTTGGGAGCGAGCTTCATCGCCATCCGGCCGCTGACTCAGCTGCACTGGACGCCGCCCGGCCAGGTCGATGATCCGGCCGTCACCATCGTGGGTGACCGGACCGGAGAGCTGAAGGCCTGGTTCGACCGCCACACCGAGTCGGTGTTGTTCCTGCGCCCGGATCGCTGCATCGCCGCGGCGTGCATCGCCCAGCGCGCCGCCGAGGTGAGCGCCCGGCTCGTCGACGTCCTGACGCTGACCGTAGGGGGTGATAACGCCGATGGCACTGGCCCTGTGCTGCATGTCCCACAGCCCGCTGCTGAATCTGCCGGGACCACCCCCTGAGTTGATGGCCGACATCGAGGCCGCCGTCGATGCGGCGGCGGCGTTCGTCGCCGACTTCGACCCGCAGCTGACGGTGGTGTTCGCGCCGGACCACTACAACGGGTTCTTCCTGCAACTGATGCCGCCGTTCTGCATCGGCACCGCCGCGCACGGTGTCGGCGACTACGGCACCTACGCCGGCCCGTTGAACGTCGCCGCCGACCTCGCCGGTGAGACTGCGGCCGCGGTGCTGGAACACGGTGTCGATGTGGCTGTTTCGGCTCACATGGATGTCGATCACGCCACGGTGCAACCGCTGGAGCGGTTGCTCGGCGACGCAGGCGCATGCCCGGTAATCCCGATCTTCATCAACGCCGTCGCCGCGCCGCTGGGGCCGATACACCGCGCCCGCGCGCTAGGCGCTGCGGTCGGTGCTTACCTGCGCACCCTGGATCTTCGGGTGCTGATCCTGGGATCGGGCGGGCTATCGCACGATCCGCCGATGCCTACCCTGGCGACCGCGCCACCGGTCACTCGCGACCGGATCCTGCACGGCACCCCGATGAGTGCCGAGCAGCGCCAGGCCCGCCAGAACGCGGTGACGGCGGCAGCCCGCGATTTCGCCGCGGGCGCCAGCGACCTGACGCCGCTGAACCCGGAATTCGATCAACGGTTCCTGTCCATTCTCGACAGTGGCCGGCTCGACGACCTGGCCGACTGGTCGAATTCGTACATCACCGAGGCGGGTGGGGGATCTGCACACGAGATCCGCACCTGGGCAGCTGCTTTCGGTGCGTTGGCGGCGCAAGGCCCGTACCGTACGGCCAACCACTACTATCGGCCGGCCCCGGAGTTGATCGCCGGATTCGCCGTTCGCACCGCGCAACCGGTGGAGGTGAGCTCGTGACCGAGAACGACCACATCGTCGACGTGCTGGTCATCGGCTCCGGCGGTGGCGGAATGACCGCCGCGCTGGCCGCCGACGCCTGCGGCCTGCAGACCCTGGTCGTGGAGAAGTCGCCGCACTTCGGCGGATCCACCGCGTTGTCCGGCGGCGGCATCTGGGTGCCCGGCGCACCGGCGCAGCGCCGGGAGGGTTACGTCCCCGACCCCGACGGTGTCGTCGCCTACCTGCGTGCGATCACCGGCGGCCTGGTCACCGAGGCGCGGCTGCGGCAATACGTGGACACCGCACCGAAGATGATGGCGTTCCTGGAACAGGCCAGCGGCTGGCTCGAGTTCGTCTGGAAGCCCGGCTACGCCGACTACTATCCGGAGCTGCCGGGGGGATCGGCACTGGGCAGCACCATCAACGTGCCGGAGATCGACCTGCGCAAGCTCGGCGATCAGGAGCAGCACCTGCTGGCGCCGTTGGCGTTGGCGCCCAAGGGAATCTGGTTCGGCCCCAAGGACCTGCGGCTGTTCTACCAAGTGCGGCAGTCCTGGCGCGGCAAGGCGGTGCTGCTCAAACTGGCATGGCGGATGTTCCGCGCCCGGGTCTTCGGGGACCGCATGGCGGCCATCGGCCAATCACTGGCGGCCCGGCTGCGGCTGGCGATGCTCGAACGCAACATCCCGCTCTGGCTCGACACCCCGATGACCGAGCTGATCACCGATGCCTCCGGCGCGGTCACCGGAGCCGTGGTGCAGCGCGACGGTCGGCCGCAGCGCATCACCGCGCGCCACGGCGTCATCCTGGCAAGCGGCGGCTTCGACCACGACATGGCGTGGCGCAAGGAGCATCAGCCGGTGCTGGAACACGACTGGAGCTTCGGCAACCCCGTCGCCACCGGCGACGGCATCCGGGCCGGAGAGCGCGTCGGGGCGGCCACCGAACTGCTGGACGAAGCCTGGTGGTTCCCGGCCATCTGCTGGCCGGACGGCCGGCTGCAGTTCATGCTCAACGAACGCATGATGCCGTCGCAGTTCATCGTCAACGGCGACGGGCAACGCTTCATCAACGAGGCCGCGCCCTACATGGACTTCGCGCACGCCATGATCGCCGGACAGCAATCCGGCGTCACCCACATCCCGTGCTGGCTGATCACCGACCAGCGGTCCTTCCACCGCTACGTCGTCGCCGGGCACCTGCCGATCCCGAAGATCCCGGGCGCCCCGGTACCGACCGGGCGCAAGATCCCGCAGGCCTGGCTCGACTCGGGAGTGGTCAAGGCCGCCAAGTCATTCGCCGAGCTGGCCACCGCGATCGGCGTCCCGCCCGACCGGCTGGAGCGCACCGCGCAACGGTTCAACGATCTGGCGAGATCCGGCCACGACGACGACTTCAACCGCGGCGACAGCGCCTACGACAACTACTACGGTGACCCGACCCTGCCCAACCCCAACCTGCACCCGCTCGGCAAGCCGCCCTACTACGCGTTCCAGATCATCCTGGGCGACCTGGGCACCTCGG
>CAYNJD010000214.1:0-3371 GCA_964397355.1 uncultured Mycobacterium sp.
CGGTGGCGCAGGTGCTCGAGGAACTCGAGCTGACCAAGCACGCCGACAGCCGGGTGGACAAGCTCTCCGGCGGCCAGCGCAAACGCGCCTCGGTGGCGTTGGAGCTGCTGACCGGCCCGTCGCTGCTGCTGCTCGACGAGCCGACCTCGGGCCTGGATCCGGCGCTGGACCGCCAGGTGATGCTGATGCTGCGCGGGCTGGCCGACGCCGGCCGCGTGGTGCTGGTGGTCACCCACTCGGTGTCCTACCTGGATGTCTGCGATCAGATCCTGTTGGTGGCACCCGGCGGCAAGACCGCGTTCTGCGGACCGCCCAAAGAGGTCTTCAACGCGATGGGCGCCGACAACTACGCCGACATCTTCGCCAACGTCGGCGCCGACCCCGACGAGGCCAACCGGCGCTTCCTGGAACGCGAGGGCGGCCACCAGGGCGCGGCGGCTCCCGTCGCCGAGACACCGCCGGCCGACCTGGGCTCCCCGCCGCCGGAGAGCGTGCGAAAACAGCTGTCGACGATCGCGCGCCGGCAGGTCCGGCTGATCGTCTCCGACCGGGGCTATTCGATCTTCCTGGCGGTGCTGCCGTTCATCGTGGGCGCGTTGTCGCTGACGGTGAAGGGCAACGGCGGGCTGGGGATGCCCGGGCCCGACGCACCGACCGAACCGCAGTACATCATGGTGCTGCTGATCATCGGCGCGGTGTTCATGGGCACCGCCCTGACCATCCGAGATCTCATCGGCGAACGCCCGATCTTCAAACGAGAACAGGCGGTGGGGCTTTCGACCACCGCGTACCTGCTCGCCAAGGTCACGGTGTTCTGCGCGTTCGCCACGGCGCAGGGTGCGATCGCCACCATCATCGTGATCCTGGGCAAGGGCGGGCCGACGCAGGGCGCCGTCATGTTCGGCAGCGCGAACTTCGACCTTTTCCTCGCCGTGGCCGGAACCTGTGTGGCCTCAGCGATACTCGGGCTGGTGCTGTCGTCGTTCGCGCAGTCCAACGAACAGATCATGCCGATGCTGGTGGTGTCGATCATGTCGCAGCTGGTGCTGGCCGGCGGCATGATCCCGGTGACCGGGCGCGCCGGGCTGTCGCAGGCCGCCTGGCTGACGCCTGGCCGGTGGGGCTACGCCGCGGGCGCCTCGGCGATCGACTTCAACAAGCTGGTCAACGTGCCGCAGATCCCCAAAGACCACCTGTGGGACCACACCAAGGGCATCTGGTTGCTCGACATGGGGATGCTGGCGCTGCTGTCGGTGTTCTACACCGTGGTGGTGTGGTGGAAGATCCGGCTCAAGCGCTGAGCTCAACCATCGGATTCGCCGTCCAGCCGCAGCCCGTGCGCGGCCGCGTACGCGATCGCCTGGGCGATGTCGACCCGCGCACCGGCCAGCGACGCGGTGGTCCACAACGTCGGGTCGATCCGCGCCCCGCGCAGGTCCGCCTCGTCCAGCCGGGTACCGATCGTGCGGGCACCGGTCAGGTCGGCCCCGCTCAGCACCGCTTTGCGCAGGTCGGCCTCCACCAGGTTGGCTTCCCGCAACCGGCAACCGGAGAAGTCCAGCCCGCGCAGGTCATTGCCGCCGAGGCCCGCCAGCGTGAAGTCCACGTCGTCGAGCACCAGCGGACGCATCCGGCACTGCACAAACTGGGAACCCAACATGCTGCACTGGACGAATTCACTGTGCCACAACGACGCCCGCTCGAAGCGGCAATTCCGGAATGCCGATCCCCGGTGCTGCGACTCGGCGAAATCAGCACCGCGAAAGTCGCATTCGTCGAACACCACCCGCTCGGTGCTCAGCCGCGACAGATCCTCGTCACGGAAATCACGGCCGACGAATTCGCGCCCGACCCACGGCGCATCGCTCAACCGTTGGACACCAGGCTGGACAACGCGTACTCGCTGATCGCGATCAGCGCGTCCCGGGCCGACCTGCGGTCGCGCGCGTCGACGGTGATCACCGGAATGTGGTCCGGCAGGGCGAGCGCTTTGCGCACCGCGGCGACCGGGTAGCGCGGGGCGCCCTCGAACTCGTTGACCGCGATCAGGAACGGCAGGTTGCGGTGCTCGAAGAAGTCGACGGCGGCGAAGCTGTCCTGCAGCCGGCGGCAGTCCGCCAGGATGATCGCGCCGATCGCGCCGTGCACCAGGTCGTCCCACATGAACCAGAACCGGCGCTGGCCTGGCGTGCCGAACAGGTACAGCACCAGGTCGTCGGCCAGGGTGATGCGGCCGAAGTCCATCGCCACCGTGGTGGTCCGCTTGTCCGGGGTGGGCTCCAGCGTGTCGACGGCCGTCGAGGCGTCGGTGACCAGCGCCTCGGTGCGCAGCGGCATGATCTCCGAGACGGTGCCGACGAACGTGGTCTTGCCGACCCCGAACCCGCCGGCGATGACGATCTTCGTCGACGCGGCATCGCGGCTAGCCGAGCGCTCGTAGGCCACGGAGCGTCCTTCCTATCAGTTCTCGGCGTTCGTCACGGGTGGACGCCTCGGTCAGCGTGCGACGTACCCGAAGGTATCCCGACGTGACCAGATCCCCCACCAGGACGCGCGCGACACCCAGCGGCAGATCCAGCCGGGCGGAGATCTCGGCGACCGACGGGCCGGCCCGACACAGTTCGACGATCCTGCCGCGCGGGTCGCTGGCCGGCCACTGGTTGGGCTGGGCCGCCCGCAGCGTCTGCACCGGGGCCTCCAGCGGCAGGCTGACGTCGGTGTGTGTTCTGCCGGCGGTCAGCGTATACGGGCGGACCAGGCTGGCCTCAGTCTCCGGCTGCTCGGAAATGTCCATCGGCATTCACCGGCGCCTCACGGCCGGCCGCCCGGCGACGTTGCGGCCCGGCGCGACGACTGCACCACCGCGCCGACCCGTTCCACCAGGACCGCCATCTCATAGCCGATCTGGCCGATGTCGCAGGAGGCACTGGCCAGCGTCGCCAGGTGCGAGCCGTCGCCGACCCGCATCAGCAGCAGGTAGCCGTGTTCCATCTCCACCACCGACTGCAGCACCCGGCCGCCCTCGAACAGCTGGGCCGCCCCGGTCGCCAGGCTGGCCAGCCCGGAGGCCACGGCCGCCAGCTGGTCGGCCCGCTCCTTGGGCAGGTGCTCGCTGGCTGCCACCGCCAGTCCGTCGACCGACACCAGCACCGCGTGCGACACCCCGGGCACCTCGCGGGCGAAGTTGGTCACCAGCCAGTCCAGCGAGTTCTCGGGGGTGCGCCGGTTTTCACTGTGATCGGTGGGGAAAGTCATTGCTGGTTGGGTCCCTGGTCGGTTTCGGGGCCAGTCTCGAGGCCGGTGTCCCGGGCGTGCGACCGCGCGGCGCGCACCCCGCTGAAGTGACTGCTGATCGAGGCGCGGATCGCCGC
>CAYNJD010000214.1:3471-6113 GCA_964397355.1 uncultured Mycobacterium sp.
CCGTGCCGGTGCGCCAGCCGGGAGATCACGAACAGGCCCATGTGGCGGGCGTTCTCCGGGCTGAACTCGCCGCCGGCGGCCAACCGCATGTTGGCCATCCGCAGGTCGGAGTCGGTCATTCCCAGTCCCACGTCGACGACCTCGACCACCACCCCGCCGTCGTTCTCGAAGCCGGCGACCACCCGCACCGGCTCCGTCGGCGCCGAATAGCGCAGCGCGTTGTCGATCAGCTCCGCGAGCAGATGGACGATGTCCGCCGCCGCGGCGCCGATCACGGTGACCTCGGGCACCAGCACGGTCTGCACCCGCTGATAGCCCTCCACCTCCGAGGCGGCGGCGCTGATCAGCGTCGCCAGCGAATCCGCCCGGCCCCGTTCGTGCGGTACCCGCGCGCCGGCCAGCACCAGCAGGTTCGCGCCGTTACGCCGCATCCGGGCGGCGAGATGGTCCAGCCGGAACAGACTCTCCAGCCGGTCCGGGTCGTCCTCGTTGCGCTCCAGCCGGTCGATGAGCGCCAACTGCTGGTCGACCAGCGACCGGTTACGCCGCGACATCGTCTCGAACATCTCGTTGACCAGCCGCCGCAACCGGGCCTCGTCACCGGCCAACAACAGCGCCTGGGCGTGCAGCTCATCGACGGCGTGGGCGACCTGGCCGACCTCCTCGGTGGTGTAGACCGGCAGCGGGTCGGGTTCGCGTTCGTCCCCGGCGCGCACCCGGGCGATCTCGTGTTCGAGGTCGGCGTGGGCGACCTGCAGCGCGCTGTCCCGCAGCGTGCGCAGCGGCCGGACCAGCGAGCGCGCCACCAGCCACACCGCCAGCAGCGTGGCGGCGATCGCGGCCAGCACCAGCACGATGTCGCGGACGGCGGCGGCGCGCCGGTCCGCGGCACGGTCCTCCACCGCCTTGATCACCGACCCGGTGTTCTCCTTGATCAGCCGGGACGCGATCTCGTCGGTGGTGCGGACCGAGTCCCGCAGCACCGGGTTGTTGGGCAGCACCTGTTCCGGGTCGGACATGATCGCCATCCGGGTGACCAATTGCTGCTGCAGCGTCTTGGCGTCCGGGGAGTCGACGCCGAGCACCTCGCTCATCCCGAACAGCGTCGACGGCTCGGTGCCGGCCAGCGTCATCATCGAGCTGCGCAGCTCCGGGTCGGGCAGCTCACCGCCCCGGTTGAGCAGCAGCTCCTGCATCATCATCTGGCCGCGGGCCCCGACCGCGCGGCTCAGCCCCTCGGTCTGCGCCCGGATGCGTTCACTGTCCAGCCGCACCGAGCCGTTGATGGCGTCCTCGGCGGTCAGCAGGATCGGCGCGTAGCTGGTCACCTCGTCGCGCAGGCCGACGCCGGTGGACGACACCAGATCCAGCAAACCCTGGCCGCGCTCGATCAGCGTGCCGACCCCGGAGCGCACATCGGTGGCCACGTCGGTATGCGACAGTTGCGACTGCAGCTCGTACTTGCGGTTCTCGAAGTTCTTCCGGGCGCCCTCGACGTCGCCGTCGGAGGATGCCGCCACCAGGGCATCACCCAACGCCGACATGTAATTGGTGATCGCCGGGATCACCTCTGCGCGGTCGGCGACCAGCTGAAGCCGGTTGGACTCCGACAGCGCGCTGGAGATCCGCAGCCCGCCGAAGACCCCGGCCAGCAGCATCGGCAGCAACGCGATCGCCAGCACCTTCCAGCGCACCGGCCAGTTGCGCACCGACCACCGCGACGGGCGTTTGACCGCCACTGCTTCCGGCTCTTCGTCGCGGCCGGCGAGGTCATCCCGGGCCGGGTCCACCCCTTCCGGGTGGTCGAAGAGCGTCACCGCTCGGCGGTCGGCACGCCGACCGCTCGGCTGAAATTCACCGTTTGCGCCTCATCCATCGGAGCTTTCGGCGTATCGCACCCGCTGAAGGGTTAGCGGTATGAGACCCGCCTTGATCTAGGCCGCACCAAGTCGGCAATTCGACGAGTATGACAGTCTGCCCGCGCCATGACCAGAGCCTTTACCGAAAAGGCACAGCTCCCGAGACGGTTTCGTGTCTTCAGAAGGCGGGCAGCGCGTCGGCCGGCAGCGCCTCCACGGGCAGCGCGTCGACCACCGGATCGTCCAGCATCGGCGTGACTTGGTCGAGGATCTTCGGCGCCAGTGCGAACGGCAAGACGATGCCGGCGTTCATGAAGGTCGGGCCCAGCGAGTTGGTCACCTGGGTGCCCAGCGAGGCGACCACGCTCTCGAAACTCTCCCCGGCGACGGGTGCTTGCCCGGCCGTGAAGGGTTCGGTCAGCGGCAGCGGAACGGCCGCGTCCGGTGCCGCCACCGCGTTGGTCAGCCCCACCGCCGGCGGTTGATCGCCGAGGCCGACGACTGCTTCGGCGTCGACCGCCAGGTTGTCCGGGATGCCCGCGTACGCGCCGTGCTCAGCCGGCTGCCGGTGCGGTTCGCCGCCGAACAGGTGCACACCCAGGCCGAGCAGTGCGGTCGTGGCGAGCCCGGTGGCGACCCGGCCCAGCACCCCGTCGACAGTCATGCGTGTGATCCCTCGGCTCCAAATTTAGATAGTTAGGCTATCATTCAATCGGCTGCCGACGCATCGTGAGCTGCACCACGCCGTAACCTCAGCTGCGTGTTTCGGGTGCTGTTCTATTC
>CAYNJD010000215.1:0-6055 GCA_964397355.1 uncultured Mycobacterium sp.
AGAACTTGTAGCGCAGTACCCGGGCCTTGCCGGCCAGCGACTTGAAGCGGCCGGCAAGCCGGGTCATCGTCCGGGCAGCGCCGGGAAACTCCTCGACCTCGGCGGCGTGCGCCAGGCAGGCCTGCTCGACCAGCCGCAACCGCGGATCCCACCGCTCGGGGGTGTGCGGGTCGGTGAAGCCGGGATTGGCCCACACGTGGCGTAGCAGGCTGAACATGCCCCGCGGCGCGAGCTTCATCGACAGCGAGCTGAGCGGGCCCACCCGGCCGTAGTCGTTGAATGCCAGCTCCCCGGTGCCGAAGTAGTCGATGACGTGGGTCAGCAGCGCGATGACCTGCGGCTCGGTGAGAAAGGCGAACAGGCCGTCGGCGATCACGATGGTGGGCCGGCCGGCCGGGATGCCGTCCGTCCAGTCCGTGCCGGTCAGATCGGCGGCGATGGCACGCTCGGTGCGCTGCGCTGACAGCAGCTTGCCGCGTAGCTCGATCACGTTCGGCAGGTCGATGCTGTACCAGTCCACGCTCGCCGGCGGCCGCACCCGCGCCAGCGGCTCGTTGATCCCGGCACCGAGATCGACCACGATGGCCTCGGGGTTCGCGGCAATATATTTGCGGACCCGCTCATCGAGCATCTTGGCGCGCAAGGCCGTCTGTCGCACCACGCTGGCAGGGATCCGGAACCCGGCGAAGTCGTAGTCGATCAGACCGACGGCGCGGTCGGAGAACTCGTCGCCGAGGATCGGGTCGGGGGAGCGGTTGTCGAGTGCGCGGGCGTAAGCGGTGAGAAACGCTGTCTGCTCGACGCGGCTGAACTCAGTGACGGCTATCGGCATGGGGTTCACCGTACCGAGGTGATCGATCGGACACACCAGGCAAACCCGCGTCACCGCCGCCCCGGCGCCGCTAACGTCGACGCCATGGAAACGCAGCGGGCCACCACCCTGGCAGTGGTGGCCGACGGCGCCCGCGGCTCGATCACGTTGAACCGCCCGGACAAGCTCAACCCGCTGGGTACCGCGACGCTGCAGGAGCTGGTGGCGGCGGCGCGCTGGTTCGACGCCCGGCCCGCCGTCAAAGTCGTCGTCGTGGCCGGCAGCGGACGGGCTTTCTCGGCCGGCGCGGACTTGGCCGCCTTCGCGGCGCTGGCCGACGGCGCCGCCGCGATGCGGGAGTCCGCCGATGCCGGACGGCGGATGGCCGAGGCCATCGAGGCGATGCGGGCGGTGACGGTGGCGCGCCTGCACGGCCACTGTGTGGGCGGCGGGCTGGTGCTGGCCGCGGCCTGTGACTTGCGGGTGGCCGCCGAGGACACCCGGTTCTCGATTCCGGAAGTCGACCTTGGTATCCCGCTGGCCTGGGGCGGAATCCCGCGGCTGGTCCGTGAGATCGGCCCGGCGCTCACCAAGGAGCTGGTGATGACCTGCCGCCCGTTCGGTGCCGTCGAGGCGAAGGCGGCCGGTTTCGTCAACCGGGTGGTACCCGAGGCCGGCCTGGACGCCGCGGTCGAGGAGTTGGTCGGGGAGCTGGTCGGGAAATCCGCGCTCACACTCGGCGGCACCAAACGCCACGTCAACGCGGTGACCGAGGGCATGGTGGGGACCGCGCGCAGTTGGAACGACGCCGACGCGCTGGTCACGGCGGTGCACGACCCGGAGTCGCGGGCCGCGGCGATGGCGTACCTGGAAAGGGTCAGTCGTCGCTGAGGCGGCGCGGAGCGGGAGGGCGAGGATGGCGGGACAGCAGGCGGTCACCACGTTGTGCGAGGCGTTCCAGCGCACCGCCGCGATCGATCCCGACGCGGTCGCGCTGCGCACCGTCGGTGACGGGCAGACGTTGACCTGGCGCGACTACGCGGCCCAGGTTCAACAAGTGGCGGCCGGACTTGCCGGGCTCGGGGTGCGGCGCGGCGACACGGTGTCGCTGATGATGGCCAACCGGATCGAGTTCTACCCGCTGGAGGTGGGTGCACAGCATGCCGGTGCGACGTCGTTCTCGGTCTACAACACGCTGCCCGCCGAACAGCTCGGCTTTCTGTTCGGCAACGCCGGCACCAAGGTCGTGATGTGCGAGCAGGCCCATGTCGAGACGATCCGTGCCAGCGGGGCCGCGATCGAACACATCGTGTGCATCGACGGTCATCCGGAGGGCACCTTGTCGGTCGAGCAGCTGCTGGCCGCCGGGCAGCAGGATTTCGATTTCGAATCCTCTTGGCGGGCAGTGCGGCCCGACGATGTCATCACGTTGATCTACACCTCGGGAACCACCGGCACCCCCAAGGGGGTGGAGATGACGCACACCAACCTGTTGTTCGAAGCCGAGGCCCTCGACGCGGTGCTGGGTGTGCGCTACGGCGACCGCATCACTTCCTATCTGCCGTCGGCGCATATCGCCGATCGTGCGATGGCGCTGTACAACCAGGAGATCTTCGGCGTTCAGATCACCGTCGTTCCCGACGTCCGCACCATCGCCGCCGCCCTGCCCGATGTGCGGCCCACCATCTGGGGTGCGGTTCCGCGGGTCTGGGAGAAGCTCAAGGCGGCAATCGAATTCGCCGTCGCCGGCGAGGCGGACGCCGACCGTCGCGCCGCACTGCAATGGGCGCTGGCGACCGGGGCGAAGCGGTCCGCCGCGTTGCTCGCCGGCGAGCCGGTTCCCGACGCTGTCGCCGCCGAGTGGGCGCAGGCCGACGAGCTGGTGCTGTCGAAACTGCGCGCCACGCTCGGACTCGACGAGCTGCGGTGGGCGGTGTCGGGTGCGGCACCGATTCCCAAGGAGACGCTCGGATTCTTCGCCGGGATCGGCATCCCGATCTGCGAGGTCTGGGGCATGTCGGAGCTCAGCTGTGTCGCCTCGACCGCCCATCCCCGCGACGCGCGGCTCGGGACGGTGGGAAAGTTGTTGCCTGGGCTGGAAAGCCGCATCGCCGAAGACGGCGAGTTCTTGGTGCGCGGACCGCTGGTGATGCGGGGTTATCGCAAGGAGCCGGCCAAGACCGCCGAGGCTATCGACGCCGACGGCTGGCTGCACACCGGCGACATCCTCGAAGAGGACCGCGACGGCTATCTGCGGGTGGTGGACCGCAAGAAGGAGCTGATCATCAACGCCGCGGGGAAGAACATGTCGCCGGCGAACATCGAAAACGCCATTCTGTCGTCCTGCCCGATGATCGGGGCGATGGTCACCATCGGCGACGCCCGGCCCTACAACACCGCGCTGCTGGTGTTCGATGCCGACTCGGTCGCCCCGTACGCCGCCGCCCACGGGCTGGAGGCGACGCCGGCCGCACTGGCCGCCGACCCGGGGGTGATCGCGCAGATTGCGGCGGGGGTGGCCGACGGCAACGCGAAGCTCTCGCGTGTCGAACAGATCAAGCGTTTCCGGGTATTGCCCACGCTGTGGGAGCCGGGCGGCGACGAGGTGACGCTCACCATGAAGCTCAAACGCCGCCCGATCTCGGCGAAGTACGCCGATGAGATCGAGGAGCTCTACGCCGCCGAGCCCGGGCCGGATGTCCACCAGCCACACCCGGACGCCGCCCGGCCGGCTAGCGCCGTCTGATAGGGGATCGCCACGGCACCAACGGTATTCACCTTCGGCCACGGCACCGCTGACGCAGCGGAGATCACCGCGCTGTTGACCGGCGCCGAAGTGGGCGGCCTCGTCGACGTGCGCACCGCTCCGGGCAGCCGGCACAACCCCGACACCGCCCGCGAGGCGATGGCACACTGGCTGCCCGAAGCCGGGATCGGCTACCGGTGGGAGCCCCGGCTGGGCGGCTGGCGACGGGTCAAGGGTGCGAGCCCGGACGTCGGGCTGCGCAACGAGTCGTTTCGCTCCTACGCCGGTTACATGCGCTCCGAGGACTTCCGGGACGGTATCGACGCGCTACTGGCGGACGCGGCCGAGCGGCAGACCGCGGTGATGTGCGCCGAGACGGTGTGGTGGCGCTGTCATCGCAAGCTGATCGCGGACTATCTCACCCTGGTGCGCGGAGTGCCGGTGCGGCATCTGATGCACGACGGGAAACTGCGGGAGCACCGGCCGACCGCTGAGGCACGACTCGACGGCGATGTGCTGGTGTACGACGGTTCCCCGGTAGCGCGCAGGTGACGCTCAGTGCCGCGACGGGCGCAGTGAGCCCAGCACCAGCCAGACCACCGTGCTGAGGCCGGCGGCGGTCAGCACCGCGGCGGCGGCGTTGCCGGTGACGACCCCGACGACCAGCAGCGTGACCAGCCCGGTCGCCAGTGCAACCAGCTTGTAGACCGGCCAGGGCACACCCGCGATGGGCACGTACTGCCCGTGGCGTCCGGCGGTGGTCATGGCGTTAACGGTACGCGATAACCATTTGTTAGGCCAGCCGAAACCTGTTGGTCGGGTCCTCGTGTCGCCAGCCCCGGCTACGCTGGCGCCATGCCTTTGAGCGGAGAATATGCACCCAGCCCGTGGGATTGGTCGCGGGAGAACGCCGAGAAGTACATGGCCTCCGGTGGCACCGAGGGCACCGAGATGAGGGGTATGCCGGTCGTCCTGTTGACCAGCGTCGGAGCCAAGACCGGCAAACTGCGCAAGACCCCGCTGATGCGGGTGGAGCACGGCGGGCAGTACGCGATCGTGGCTTCGCTGGGCGGCGCCCCGAAGCACCCGGTCTGGTACTACAACGTCACCAAGAATCCGCGGGTCGAACTGCAGGACGGGACCGTCACCGGCGACTACGAGGCCCGCGAGGTGTTCGGCGAGGAGAAGGCGCAGTGGTGGGAGCGTGCGGTGGCGGCATATCCCGACTACGCCGAATACCAGAAGAAGACCGACCGGGCGATCCCGGTGTTCGTGCTGACCCCGCTGGGCTGAACCCGCTGCTGGGTGGCACCATATTGCAGTGTCCGCCGAACCGCGCCAGAACCGCCACGGCCCCCGTCCGGGCCCATGGAACGGCCCGCTGACAGCGGCCGATGTCGATGCGGCGGCCAAGCGGATCGCCGGCGTGGTCACACCGACGCCGCTGCAGTACAGCGACCGGCTCTCGGACATCACCGGCGCCACCGTCTACCTCAAGCGGGAAGATCTGCTGTCGGTGCGGTCCTACAAGCTGCGCGGCGCCTACAACCTGCTGGTGCAGTTGGCCGACGAGGATCTGGCCGCCGGAGTGGTGTGCTCGTCGGCCGGCAATCACGCGCAGGGTTTCGCCTACGCGTGCCGGTCGCTGGGTATCCACGGCCGGGTCTACGTACCCGCCAAGACGCCGAAGCAGAAGCGCGACCGGATCCGCTACCACGGCGGTGAGTTCATCGAGCTCATCGTGGGCGGGGCGACCTATGACCTGGCCGCCGAAGCCGCACTGGCGGATGTGGCCCGCACCGGTGCCACCCTGGTGCCGCCCTACGACGACCTGCGGACCATGGCCGGTCAGGGCACCATCGCTGTCGAGCTGCTCGACCAGCTCGACAGCGAACCGGACCTGGTGGTGGTCCCGGTCGGCGGCGGGGGCTGCATCTCGGGCATCACCACCTACCTGGCGGAGCGGACCGCCAACAGCTCGGTGCTGGGTGTCGAGCCGGCCGGGGCCGCCGCGATGATGGCCGCACTGGCCGCCGGCGAATTGGTCACCCTCGACCACGTCGACCAGTTCGTCGACGGCGCCGCCGTCAAACGCGCCGGTGCGCTGCCCTACGCCGCGCTGGCCGCCGCCGGGGACATGGTGTCGGTCACCACCGTCGACGAAGGCGCGGTCTGCACCGCGATGCTCGACCTGTACCAGAACGAGGGGATCATCGCCGAGCCGGCGGGCGCGCTGTCGGTGGCCGGCCTGCTGGAGGCCGACATCGCCCCGGGCACCACGGTGGTGTGCCTGATCTCCGGCGGCAACAACGACGTCTCCCGTTACGGCGAGATCCTGGAACGCTCCCTGGTGCACCTGGGGCTCAAGCACTACTTCCTGGTCGACTTCCCCCAGGAGCCGGGCGCGCTGCGGCGGTTCCTCGACGAAGTCCTCGGGCCCGGCGACGACGTCACGTTGTTCGAGTACGTCAAGCGCAACAACCGGGAGACCGGTGAGG
>CAYNJD010000216.1:0-6020 GCA_964397355.1 uncultured Mycobacterium sp.
GCGGACCCCAACTGCGGCACCCAGTACTGCCCCATGACCCACATCAGCGGCGCGAACACATAGCCGATCTCGGTGAAGGTGTCCAGCGGCTTGCCTTCCAGCCAGCCCGCGTTGAGTTCGTTGAGTCCGGCCAGGATCTGGGTCTCCATGCCCAGCAGGTCGGCGAGCGGTTGCGCGGTGTCCTGGGCGCGGATCATCTCCGAGGCGTAGATCCCGTCGATCCCGTCCGGGAACGCCGCGTTGATCTCCGAGGCGACGTCGTCGGCCTGCTGCACCCCGACCGGGGTCAGCTCCGCTCCCGGCGGCATGGTGCCCAGAATGCCTTCGGCGTTGTCCACCGACTCGCCGTGGCGTATCAGGTCCAGGGTGATGTTCTCGGCGGCGAGCAGGATTTCGGCGGTGGTGGTACCGGGCAGCGGCACGGCGACGGGGGCGGCCGCAACGGCGCCCGCGACGACGAGCACCACGGCCGCGGCGGTCCAGGGTCGGGTGGCAACTCGCTGCATCGGTCTCTCCCTTAACACCAGTGACGCGCACGCCGCGCAACTGAACGTTAGCTGATAGGAGTGTGAAAATGGGTGATTATCGAGGGTTTTCACCCAGGCCGGTGGCGAACACCTCGGCGTAGCGACGGCGGTCGGCGGCGGCCCGCTCGGCCGGGGGCAGCGTCGCGACGCTGTCGATCGAGGCCTTGGCCGCGGCCAGCGCCTGCGGCGGAGTGTCGACGAAGCGGCTCGCCCAGCTGATCGCCGCGTCGTAGACCCCGTCGGGAGCCACCATGTCGTCGACGACGCCGAGCGCGAGCGCCTCCTCGGCGTCGAAGAACCGTCCGCTGTAGGCCAGTTCCTTGGCGCGGCTCGCGCCGATGGTGCGGGTCAGCCGGGCCAGGCCCACGCCGTCGGCAACCAGGCCGGCCAGTATCTCGGTGGCTCCGAACTTGGCGTTGTCACCGCTGATGCGCCAGTCGGCGGCCAATGCCAGCGCCAGGCCGCTGCCCAGCGCGTAGCCGGTGACGGCCGCAACCGTCGGCTTGGCGATCGCCGCCACCGCCTGCACGGCGTGGTGGCGGACGCCGGCGAATCCCTCGGCCTCGGCCGGGGTCAGGGTGCGCAGTTCGGGCACGTCGTCACCGGCGCAGAAGATCTCATGGCCGCCGAACAGCACCACGGTGGCGACGTCGTCGCGTGCCGACAGCTCGGCCGCCGCATCGGCGATCTCCCGGTAGACCTGCCGGGTCAAGGCGTTGGTCGGCGGACGCGACAACGCCACGGTGGCCACCCCGGGCGTCCGCGACGACGTGTGGATCGTGACGAATTCGCTCATCCGGGCCACCGGTCGCCGCGCGCTTCGTTGTAGCGCGTCGAGTCGAAGAATTCGAACTCCCAGTTGTCGCCGTGCCGAGTCATCGTCGGCTGGGTCACCACGATCTGGCGCTCGACCGCCAGCACGTCTCGCACGCTGCGTCCGGCCAGCGAATCCAGTTGGGTCCAGGTCGGCGGGAGCAGGAAGGTGTTGCCGGCGGAGAAGTCCTCGATCGCGGCTTCGGGAGTGACCCAGCCGGCCCGGTCGGACTCGGTGTTCTCGCCGTCGGCGCGCTGCCCGACCGGCAGCGCGGCCACGAAGAAGTAGGTGTCGTAGCGGCGGGTGCGCTCGGCTTCCGGCGTCACCCAGTTCGCCCAGGGCCGCAGCAGGTCGGCATGCAGCACCAGCTTCTCGGCGCGCAGGAACTCGGCGAACGACAGTTCCCCGGCGGCCAGCGCACGGCGGGCGTCGGCGTACACCGACGCGTCGGCGACAATGCGCCGCGAGTCGTCGGCGGGCCCGGCGAACAGCACCCCGGACTCTTCGAACGTCTCGCGCACCGCGGCGCACACCAGCGCCGCGGCCAGCTCGACGTCGACGCCGAAGCGCTGCGCCCACCACGCCGGTTCCGGCCCGAACCAGGCATTTTCGGCGCTGCGGTCGCGGTCGTCGACCCCGCCACCCGGAAACACCATCACCCCCGCTGCGAACTCCATCGCGGCGTGGCGACGCATCAGGAACACGTCGAGGCCGCCGGCCCCGTCGCGCACCAGCATCACCGTCGCGGCGGGCCGCGCCGGCAGCGGCGGTGGCTGCGCGTCGCTGCTCACGCCTGCCTCCGGTGGGCCGCACGGCCGCGGGTGCGGCGGGCGAAGTAACGCCCGTCGATCACGTCCAGGGAGATCGATTGGCCGAATGCCGCCGACAGGTTCTCGGCGGTCAGCACATCGCTGAGCAGCCCGGCGGCGACGGCATGGCCCTCGGCCAGCAGCAGGCAGTGGCTGAAACCGAGCGGAATCTCCTCGACGTGATGGGTGACCAGCACGATCGCCGGCGCGTCCGGGTCGTCGGCCAAGTCGGCCAGCCGGGCGACCAGTTCCTCGCGCCCGCCCAGGTCCAGGCCGGCGGCCGGTTCGTCGAGCAGCAGCAACTCGGGGTCGGTCATCAGCGCGCGGGCGATGAGCACCCGTTTGCGCTCGCCCTCGGACAGCGTGCCGTAGGTGCGGTCGGCCAGATGTTCGGCGCCCAGACTTTCCAGCAGATCGACCGCGCGGTCGTAGTCAACGGCGTCGTAGCGCTCCCGCCACCGCCCCAGCACCGCGTAGCCGGCCGAGACCACCAGGTCGCGGACGATTTCGCCGTCCGGAATCCGCTGCGCGAGCGCCGAGGAGCTCAGCCCCACCCGGGCCCGCAGTTCGGTGGTGTCGACCCGCCCCAACTGTTCGCCGAGCACAAAGGCGACGCCGGACGACGGGTGTTCGGTCGCCGCGGCGATCCGCAGCAGCGACGTCTTGCCGGCGCCGTTGGGTCCGATGATCACCCAGCGTTCGTCGAGTTCGACCGACCAGTCCAGCGGCCCGACCAGACAGCGGCCGTCCCGGCGCAGCGAAACGCCCTCGAAGTGGATCAACAGGTCTTGATCGGCCGCTGCGGGGAGGTCGGGGCGTCCGGTGTCGGGCACGGCCCTATGGTGCCGTACCCGGCCTCCGTGGCCACCGACCGGGGTGCCGGTGGCTCCGCGCCAGGGGACGGAAGCCTTCCTTGCTACTGGCGAGTAACCCGTGTTGTAATTTGCGTCACTGTCGATGCACACCGTCGCCAAGGCTGCATCTCAGCATTTCAGGGGGTTTCGATGTTGTTCCGTGTTCCGGGCGCGCTCGCGGTCGCCCTGATTGGCGCCGGCCCGATGACCGTCCCCGTGCCACCGGCCCCGGACACCGAGGTCCACGCGATACGGCTCACCGACGTCGATGCCGCGGACTCCCCGCTGGGCGGGGGGACGGCGTTGATCCTGGGCCCGAGCGCCATCCCGACACCGAGCCAGACCTACGCCGACTTCGTCAACGAGCTCTACCTGGAGCCACTCGGTTTCACCGGCACCACCAAGATCCTGACCACCCCCGAGGCGCTGTATCCGTTCCTGGGCCCGTTCGGCCAGACCTTCGACACCTCGACGGCGCAGGGCGGCCAGATCCTCGAGGACGCCATCTTGCAGGAGATCGCCGGCGGCCACGTCGACGCCGACAACCCGGTGGTGGTGTTCGGCTGGTCGCAGAGCGCGGTGGTGTCCTCACTGCTGATGCAGCAGCTCGCCGACCAAGGGGTGCCCAGCGACTACGTCCACTTCGTGCTGGTCGGCGACGAGAGCCTGCCCAACGGGGGGATGCTGGCGCGTTTCGACATGCCGGCCGGGACCACCCCGACCATTCCCAGCCTCGGCCTGACGTTCAGCGGCCCGCAGCCGTCGGACCTCTACCCCACCGACGTCTACACCCATGAATACGACGGCTTCGCCGACTTCCCGCAGTACCCGATCAACTTTCTGTCGGTCCTCAACGCCGTGATGGGCATCGCCATCGAGCACGTGACCTATCTGGGGCTGACCCCCGAGGAGATCGAGAACGCGGTGCAACTGCCGACGTCGTCGGCCGACCTGCTGACCGACTACTACATGCTGCCGGTCAGCACGCTGCCGTTGCTGGCACCGCTGCAACTGCTGCCGTTCATCGGCAATCCCCTGGTCGACCTGCTGCAGCCGGCGATGCGGGTGCTGGTCAACCTCGGTTACGGCAACATCGAACACGGCTGGAGCCCCGGGTTCGCCGACGTGCCCACCGGGCTGGGGTTCCTGCCGGATGCCAGTGTGCTGGAACAGGTTCCGCAAGCGCTGGCCGACGGGGTGCGCAAGGGCCTGTCCGACGCCTTCAACACCCTGATGGACCCGGCCAACTACGTGTACTCACTGCCGGACTGGGTCGAGCAGCTGGTCAACGAAGTGCCGTTCCTGTCCGGCAGCGAGTTCTCGATCCTGTCCATGGTGCCCACCACCTGGCAGGACCTGTTCGAGACCTTCCCGCCGCACACCGGCATCCCGCCGCTGGACATGCTCAGCGCCGTGCTGTTCACGCTGCCCCAGTACAACTACGACATCTTCACGTCCGAACTCGCCGACGGCGATCTGCTCGACGCCATCGGCATTCCGATCGCCGCCGATCTCGGCCTGCTGCCGCTGATCCTGGTGGGAGCGGTGCTCTGAGGCCGGTCAGCCCCGCGCCTACACCGGCGGGATCTCGACTCGGCGCAGCACCCCGTCGTGAGCGTCGGCGGCCTCGATCTCGGCACGGGTGACGCCGAGCAGGAACAGCACCGTGTCCAGGTACGGGTAGCTCAGCGACGCATCGGCCACCTCGCGCAGCGCCGGTTTGGCGTTGAACGCCACACCCAGCCCGGCCGCGGCCAGCATGTCGATGTCGTTGGCGCCGTCCCCGACCGCGACGGTCTGCTCCAGCGGCACACCGGCCTGCTCGGCGAACTCCCGCAACGCCTCGGCCTTGCCGGCCCGGTCCACCACCGGCCCGGTCACCCGCCCGGTGAGCTTTCCGTCGACGATCTCCAGGTCGTTGGCAGCCACGAAGTCCAGCTTGAGTTCCTCGGCCAGCGGTGCGATCACCTGCCGGAAGCCTCCGGACACCACTCCGCACTTGAAACCCAGCCGGCGCAACGTGCGCAGTGTGGTTCGCGCACCCGGGGTGAGCGCGATCTGTGCGGCGACCTCGTCGACGACATCGGAGGGCAGGCCGGCCAGGGTGGCCACCCGCTGGTGCAACGACGCGGCGAAGTCCAGTTCACCGCGCATGGCGGCCTCGGTGATCGCCGCCACCGCGTCCCCGGCACCGGCGCGGGCGGCGAGCATCTCGATGACCTCGCCCTGGATCAGGGTGGAGTCGACGTCGAAGACGATCAGCCGCTTGGTGCGGCGCGACAGACTGGCGTCCTGGAAGGCCACGTCGACTCGCTGCTGCGCGGCGACCTGGCTCAACGCGGACTGCAACGCCCCCGCGGCGCCATCGGGCACCGAGACCCGCAGCTCCAGCCCGGTCACCGGATAATCGGAGACGCCACGGATCATGTCGATGTTGGCGTCGATCCCGGCGATTTCGCGGGCCAGCGCGCCGAGGGCCCCCGGCCCCACCGGCCGGCCCAGCACCACGATCCGGTGGGTGGACGGCACCGCGATGATCGGAGCGTCGTCGCCGCGTTCGATCGTGACGTCCAGACCGACGCCGTGGATGGCCTCGGTGACCTCGTCGGCCAACGCCGTTCCGTCGGCGACCTCCGGTGCCGCCGACAGCAGCACCCCCAGCGTGAGCCGGCCGCGGACCACGACCTGTTCGACGTTGAGCAACGCGACCTGATACCGCGACAGCACCTCGAAGAGCGCCGATGTCACGCCCGGCTGGTCGGCGCCGGTCACGGTGATCAGCACCGGCACCTTGGGCACGCTCACCCGTGGCGGGCGCCCGATGGGACCGGACGCCGCCTCACCCCCAGCGGGCACATCAGACGGGTGCGGGCTCGTACAGCTCGTCGCCGGGATGACGGCCGACGTGCGCCTCGGCGCGCAGCCGATCGATCATGTGCGGATAGTGCAGCTCGAACGCCGGCCGCTCCGAACGGATCCGGGGCAGCTCGGTGAAGTTGTGCCGCGGCGGCGGGCA
>CAYNJD010000217.1:0-6011 GCA_964397355.1 uncultured Mycobacterium sp.
CGGTGTCGGATGCCGCGGTGCCGGACGTCTCGGCCGAGCCGTTGCGGCGGCTGCGGTAGGCCTTCGCCGCGCCGAGGAAAGCGGGAATCAGCGACACGAACAGGATCGCCAGGATGATCTTTTCCAGGTTTTCGTGGACGAACGGCACGTTGCCCAAAAAGTAGCCCAGCGTCGTCACCCCGCCGCCCCACACCACGCCGCCGACGATGTCGAACGCCAGGTAGACCGGGTAGCGCATGTAGGACACGCCGGCGACCACCGGCACGAAGGTCCGGACGAACGGCGCGAACCGGGCCAGGATGATCGCCCACGGCCCGTACTTCTCGAAGAACGCATGCGACTCGGTGACGTAGTGCTTCTTGAAGAAGCGGGAATCTTCCTTCTTGAACAGCGCCGGCCCGATCCGCCGGCCGATGAAGTAGCCGCACTGATCGCCCAAAATCGCCACCACCGCCACCGCGGGCGCCAGTATCCAGATGTCGGGCGCCAGATCCTTGGCCGACAGCAGACCACCGGTGAACAGCAGCGATTCGCCGGGCAGCAGCGGGAACAGCAGGCCGGTCTCGATGAAGACCACCACGAGGATGGCCGGCAGCACCGCGCCGTGGAAGATGCCCCCGGCGCCCAGCCAGTACATCGGATCCAGCAGGCCGGGCATCGCGACCGCGGTGGTGCTCATGATGCACCAACATACCGGGGGCCGCGGGCCAAACCGTCCCTGAGATACTCGATGCCAGGTTCGGTCAGCCAGGAGGAGAGAGTTTCATGCCCATCGCCACCCCCGAGGTCTACGCCGAGATGCTGGGCCGCGCCAAGCAGAATTCCTACGCGTTCCCGGCGATCAACTGCACGTCGTCGGAGACCATCAACGCCGCGATCAAGGGCTTCGCCGACGCCGGCAGTGACGGCATCATCCAGTTCTCCACCGGCGGCGCCGAGTTCGGCTCCGGGCTGGGCGTCAAGGACATGGTCACCGGTGCGGTGGCGCTGGCCGAGTTCGCCCACGTGATCGCCGACAAGTACCCGATCAATGTCGCGCTGCACACCGACCACTGCCCCAAGGACAAGCTGGACGGGTTCGTGCGCCCGCTGCTGGCGATCTCGACCGAGCGGGTAAACGCGGGCAAGAACCCGCTGTTCCAGTCGCACATGTGGGACGGCTCGGCCGTGCCGATCGACGAGAACCTCGACATCGCCAAGGAGCTGCTGGCCAAAGCGGCGGCCGCCAAGATCATCCTGGAGATCGAGATCGGCGTCGTCGGCGGCGAAGAGGACGGCGTGGAAGCCGAGATCAACGAGAAGCTCTACACCACCCCGGACGACTTCGAGAAGACCATCGACGCCCTCGGTGTCGGCGACCACGGCGAATACCTGCTGGCCGCCACCTTCGGCAACGTGCACGGCGTCTACAAGCCCGGCAACGTCAAGCTGCGCCCGGACATCCTGGGCGAGGGCCAGAAGGTGGCCGCCGCCAAGCTGGGCCTGGCCGACGGGTCCAAGCCGTTCAACTTCGTCTTCCACGGCGGCTCGGGGTCGCTGAAGTCCGAGATCGAGGAAGCGCTGCAGCACGGCGTGGTGAAGATGAACGTCGACACCGACACCCAGTACGCGTTCACCCGCCCGGTCGCCGCGCACATGTTCACCAACTACGACGGCGTGCTCAAGGTGGACGGCGAGGTCGGCAACAAGAAGACCTACGACCCGCGCAGCTACCTCAAGAAGGCCGAGGCCGCCATGACCGAGCGGGTCATCGAGGCCTGCAACGACCTGCACAGCGCCGGTAAAGCCCTGGGCTGAGGCGTTGAGTCAGCGTGCACGGCGGGAAAGTTCGAGAGACCCCCGCCGTGGGCGCAGGGTCAACGGAGCTTGTCAGCCGCCGTGCGACTGGCAGATTTTCCACTGGTCGTCGCGGAACTGCAGGTCGAAGCTGCGGGTCGAGCGCACCCGCGGCTCATAGGCCATGAACGCGGTGACGTTGGCCTCGGCATGCCCGTCGTTGACCACGACCTCGTCGATGCTGGCGACCACCGGATACTGCTTGGCCGCCGCGATCCGGCGGTAGGTGTCGTCCCAGGCCTTCTGGTCGTAGTTGACGTAGCGGTCGCGGATGTCGCCGCAGGTCAGGCTGCGCAGCGTGGCCAGGTCGCCGTTCTGCATGGCGATGTCGAAGTTCTGGATGGTGTTGCGGACCCGCTCTTCCTGGGAGGCGGCCTGCCGGGTGTCGCGGGTCAGCCACAACGTGCCCAGCACGGCGATCACCGCCAGCACCAGGATGATCAGGATCAGCGCCATCACCCAGCCCCAGCTGCGTGAGACGGTGGTGGGCAGCCGGCCACCCAGCCGCGGCGGGATCTGTTGCGGTATCGCCTTTCCCGAGTCACCGCCCTGCCGGGCGATCAGCTCGGTGTCGGCGTCGCCGACCGACGGGATGACCTCGGTCTGCCCGGCGTCGAATCCGGGCGCGGTGAATCGGCGCTCCGGGGAACCGTCCGGGGCCGGGCCGGGTTCTTTGGGGGCGGCCTCGGTGGTGATCACCTCGGTGACCGCCTCGGCGTTCGCCTTGGCTTCGGCTTCGGCTCGGGCGTCGGCGCCGGCCTCCGGAATGGCCGTGGTCTCGCCGTCGGCCGGGACGACGGGGTGAACCTCGGTGACCTGCTCGTCGGCGTCGGGCTGCCCGCTGGGGGCGGCGGCGAGGTCCTCAGTCGGCTCGGTGCGGTCCGGCTCCGGTGGGTTCGGCATGAGTGGCTGTGTCCTCCAATGTCCGCCGGCTGATTCGGATCGGCTGACGCTAGTGGCAGCTTACTGACCGAACCTGGAGTCTTTCGGAGCACGTGCCGTGCGCGGCGTCAGCATCCGATGGCGCAGTCGGCACCCTGCCCGGGCGGCTCCACCTGCACGGTGGCGTGCGTCAGGCCGCGGGCCGCCAACACCGCCCGCGCCTCGCCGAGCACCCGGCCGGCGTCGGCGGTGGTGCGCAGGTGGGCGGTGGCCATGTCCCGCCCGGGGACCAGCGTCCAGACGTGCAGGTCGTGCACATCGGTGACGCCGTCGACGGCGGCCAGTGCCGCGCGCAGTTCGTCGACGTCGATGTGGCTCGGTGACGCCTCCGACAGAATCCGCAGCGCGGCACCGGCCAACGCGAACGCCCGCGGCAGCACCCACAGTGCGACGAAGACCGCCACCAACACGTCGGCGTAGGGCCACTCGGTGGTCAGCGTGACGACACCGGCAACCAGCACGGCGACGTTTCCGACGGTATCGGCGACCACCTCCATGTAGGCGCCGCGCACTGCCAGGCTGCGCTCGGAGTGCGACCGCAGCAGCGCGATGACCACAGCGTTGACCGCCATGCCGGCCACTGCGACGACGATCATCGGCACGCCGGGCACGTCCGGTGCGGTGCCGATGCGGCGGATCGCCTCGGTGAGGATGAACGTCGCCACCCCGATCAGCAGCACGGCGTTGGCGACCGCGGTGAACACCTCGGCGCGATGCCAGCCGTAGGTGCGCGACGGCGAGGTACTGCCGCGCCGGGCCAGCACCACCGCCGCCACCCCCATGAACAGCGCGGCCAGATCGGTGAGCAGGTGCCCGGCGTCTGCCAGCAGGGCGATCGAGTTGATCATCACCGCCGTGGTCAGCTCGATGGCGAAGAACGCGGACAGGATCGCCGCCCCGACGACCATGCGGGACAGCCGGGAGTCGGTGTGGCGGTGAGCGTGACCGGAGGCCATGGCTAGCAAATATAGGTCGCCCGCCGGGGCGCTGCGCTCTCCTAGAACCAGGCGCTCCAGAACTGCGTCAGCGACAACCCCCACGCCACCAGCTGGCGCGGCACGTCGAACAGGTCGAAGAACCACAGCACCAGCGCGAAGAACTTCCGGTTCAGCGCCGGCGACGAGATCAGCAGTACCAGCAGCACCAGCAGACCCCATTGCCTGAACGGCGCCACGGCGCGGCGGGTCGCCGGGCTCAGGTGCGGCTCCAGCGCGCCGTAGCCGTCCAGCCCCGGCACCGGCAGCAGGTTGAGCACCACCGCGGTGACCTGTAGGAAACCCAGGAACGCCATCCCCGAGAAGAACACCGGATGCGCGGGGTCGTAGCACGCCCGGGTGACGCCGAGCAGTGCCACCGCCAGCATCAGGTTGGCCGCCGGGCCCGCCAGGCTGACCAGGGTGCGCCGCAGCGGCGTCATGAACGACGTGTTCACATACACCGCCCCGCCCGGCAGGCCGATGCCGCCGAGGGCGATGAACAGCATCGGCAGCACCAGCGACAGCCCCGGATGGGTGTAGCGCAGCGGGTTGAGGGTCAAATAGCCGCGCATCTCCACACCCCGATCGCCGAACCGCCAGGCGGTGAAGGCGTGACCGAACTCGTGCAGGCACAGCGACACCAGCCAGCCGGCGATGACGAACACGAACACCCCGGCATACGACAGCGGGCCGACATCGCCGCCCGCCCGCCAGGCCAGCACGCCGCCGAGGGCGGTCACGCCCAGCAGGACCACGAACACCGGGCTGGGCCGCACCGCCTGGCCGCGCAGCGGATGGACGTTCACGCCCACGAACCTATCGACTGTGCGCACGGCCCGCGTCCTCACCGGACCAGCAGCCAGTCCTCGACGTGCCGGTAGAAGGTGGAGCGTTTCACCGTCCGGGTGCCGTAGACCCCGTCGCGCACCACCAGCGCGCCGGTGGTGCCCAGTTGCGCCGCGCGGCCGCTCACCCAGCGGCGCACCCGGCCGCGCCGCGACGGGATTCCGGCCCGCAGCCCCGGCGCGGTGCCGATCGGTTCGACCAGCACCCCGGCCACGTCGCCGTCGAAGAGCGCGGCGTCGTCGACGATGCCCTCACCGCGCAGCACCGCGGCGCCGTCGACCGGCAGCCAGCGGCCGGCACCGGCCAGGGCGGTGCCGGCGTCGTCGCGGATCAGCGGCACCGGGCCGGCGGTGCCCCGCCGCGCGCGCCGCGCCGCCCGCCAGCCGGCCGGCAGCCGGTAGACCCTGGTGGCGGGGGTGCGCCGCCGCGGCGCGTAGCCTAGCTCGACGTCCAGCCGGTCGGCGCGCAGCAGCCGGGTCAGCACCCGCGCCAGGTCCACGTCGTCGCCCACCACCACCAGCCGGGGGTAGCGGTCGATCGCCGCATCGAGGGCCTCGACGGCGTCGAGGCCGTCGTCGAGGTGCACCGTCGCCAGCCCCCGCAGCGGGCCGGGCAGCGGCCGTCCGGCAAAGAGCAGAACAGCGGGCTCGGGGGCGTTAGTGGCGTTCAACACGTTCCTTGTGAATCGCTTCGGCTCGGCCTGATTGCCGGGCTCCTCCGCGGACTCGTGCCTCGTCCGCATCGTCGCCAGGCTAAGCCCGATTGCCGGGCTCCTCCGCGGACTCGTGCCTCGTCCGCATCGTCGCCAGGCTAAGCTCAGTCCCCGGCTGGACCACAGTAAGCCAAGACAGTTAGCGAGAAATCCATGCCGGCAATCGTCGTCATCGGCGCCCAATGGGGCGACGAGGGCAAAGGGAAAGCCACCGACCTACTCGGCGAACGAGTGCAGTGGGTGGTGCGCTACCAGGGCGGCAACAACGCCGGCCACACCGTGGTGCTGCCCACCGGGGAGAACTTCGCGTTGCACCTGATCCCGTCGGGGGTGCTGACGCCGCACGTCACCAACATCATCGGCAACGGTGTGGTGGTCGACCCGGGGGTGCTGCTCGACGAGCTGGCCGGGCTGGAGCGCCGTGACGTCGACACCTCGCGGCTGCTGATCTCCGCCGACGCGCACCTGCTGATGCCCTACCACGTCGCCATCGACAAGGTGACCGAGCGCTACATGGGCTCCAAGAAGATCGGCACCACCGGCCGCGGCATCGGCCCCTGCTACCAGGACAAGATCGCCCGGATCGGGATCCGGGTCGCCGACGTGCTCGACAAGGATTCGCTGGCACAGAAGATCGAGGCCGCCCTGGAGTTCAAGAACCAGGTGCTGGTCAAGATCTACAACCGCAAGGCGCTGGA
>CAYNJD010000218.1:0-5984 GCA_964397355.1 uncultured Mycobacterium sp.
GGCCCCGCACCGCAGCCCAGCCGATCAGCAGCATCCCCAGCAACACCCCGGCGGCCACCGTCAGGATCGTCCCGAGCGCGAATGTCGGTGCGGCCACGTGGATGCCGGGCCGGCGGTCCAGCAACGCCCGCACGCCCTTGGCCAGGCCGCCCACCACCGCGGCGGCCACCACCAGGGTCACCAGCGCGGTGCCCGCGTTCCAGGGGATCCCGACCGCACCGAACGGGACGATCGCGAGGCCGACCAGCCCGTAGGTCAGTGCCGGGCCGACGGTCACCGCCAGCGGCCAGGTCAGCCGCGCGGCGGCCCCGACGAGCACCCCCGGCAGCACCAGTAGCAACAGCGCGACAGCCATTCCGAACCCCAGAAGCACTGCACTAGTATGTCTGGCAAGGTGACACGGCTCAGCGCTGCGGGGGAGCTATCCGGTTAACCGAAGTCTTCACCGAATCACCCGATCTTGAGAAGTTCTAAGGTGGCTGACATGGCCTATGACGTCGCCCGGGTGCGTGGTCTGCACCCGACACTCGGTGACGGATGGGTGCACCTCGATGCGCCGGCCGGCATGTTGATCCCGGACTCGGTGGCGACCACGGTGTCGACGGCCTTCCGCGGCTCGCTGGCGACGGCGACGGGGCCGCATCCGGCAGCCCGGCGCAGCGCCGCGGTGCTGGTGGCGGCCCGCCAGGCGGTGGCCGACCTGCTGGGCGCCGATCCCGCCGGGGTGGTGCTGGGTCCCGACCGCGCGGTGCTGCTGGGCGCGCTGGCCGACGCCGCGTCGTCGCGGGTGAGCCTGGGCTACGAGGCGGTGGTGACCCGGCTCGACGACGAGGCCAACGTCGCGCCGTGGGTGCGCGCGGCCAACCGCTACGGCGCCAAGCTCAAGTGGGCCGAGGTGGACATCGAGACCGGGGAGCTGCCGAGCTGGCAGTGGGAGAACCTCATCACCCCGTCGACCCGGCTGGTCGCGGTCACCTCGGCGTCCGGGGTGCTGGGCACCGTCACCGACCTGCGGCCGGTCACCAAGCTGATCCACGACGTGGGCGGGGTGGCCATCGTGGACCATGCCGCGGCCGCGCCGTATCAGCTCATCGACATCAACGACGTCGAGGCCGACGTGGTGGCCATCAACGCCGCGGCCTGGGGCGGGCCGCCGGTGGGCGCGCTGGTGTTCCGCGACCCGGCGCTGATCGACACCTTCGGGTCGGTGTCGCTGAACCCGAACGCCGTCGGCCCGGCGCGCCTGGAGGTGGGGCTGCACCAGTACGGCCTGCTGGCCGGGGTGGTGGCCAGTGTGGAGTACCTGGCGTCGCTGGACGAGTCCGCGCGGGGCAGCCGGCCCGAGCGGCTGTTGATCTCGATGCGGTCGGCGGCGCAGTATGTGAGCCGGTTGTTCGAGTACCTGCTCAGCTCGTTGCGGTCGCTGCCGCTGGTGATGACGATCGGCCAGCCCGACGTCCGGATCCCGGTGGTCAGCTTCGCGGTGCGCAACGTGCCCGCCGAGCGGGTGGTGCAGCGGCTGGCCGACAACGGCGTGCTGGCGGTCGCCAACGTCGGGTCGCAGGTGCTGGACGTGATCGGGGCCAACGACGTCGGGGGAGCGGTCACCGTCGGGCTGAGCCATTATTCGACGTCATCGGAGGTCGACCAGTTGGTGCGGGCGCTGGCTTCGCTGGGCTGACGGTTCCCGGTGCCCGGTATTGCCGCGCCGCTGCAGTCTTGGCCGCCCGCCGCCGGGATCTTGGCTGCCTCGCTGCAGTCTTGGCCGCCCCGCCGCCAGGATCTTGGCCGCCCCCGCCGCTAGACCCTCGGGCGCCCACGCCACCGCGCTGTTGGCTCCCGTCCGCCACCGTGGCCTCGTTTGCCCCGCCCGTCGCCGCCGGGGTGGCAGGCGCTATTTGCCCGGCTCATAGCGACAATCCGCGTTATGTCAAGTAGAAGAGCCTCGGGGGCCCCCGCGCAGCTTGACATAACAAACGTTGTCGCTCCGAGCCGGGCAACACCGCACATGGTCCCGCACGGCGCGCTCAGACCGTGAGCACCACCTTGCCGGTCACCTCACCGGCGGATAGCAGCCGGTGCGCCTCGGCGGCCTGTTCGATGGGCAGGCGGGCGCCGATCACCGGCTTGACGCGGCCGGCGCCGATCATCGGCCAGACCTCGGCGGCCACCGCGTCGACGACGATGCTCTTGCCGTGCGGTCCTTCCACCGGCCGGCCGCGCAGCGCGGTCCCGATCACCTGCGCGCGTTTGCCGATCAGCTTGCCCAGGTTCAGCTCGCCCTTGACCCCGCCCTGCATCCCGATGACGACCAGCCGGCCGTCGTTGGCCAGCGCGTCGACGTTGCGGTCCAGGTAGGCCGCCCCCATGATGTCCAGGATCACGTCGGCGCCGCCGGCGTCACGGACCCGGGCGACGAAGTCCTCGTCGTGGTAGTTGACGGTGATCTCGGCGCCCAACTCCCGGCAGAACGCCAGCTTGGCCTCCGACCCGGCGGTGACGGCCACCCACGCCCCGAGCTGGCGGGCCACCTGAATGGCATGGCTGCCCACCCCGCTCGCGCCGCCGTGGACCAGCAGCAGCTGGCCCTCGCCCAGGCCCGCGGTCAGCACCAGGTTCGACCACACCGTGCAGGCCACCTCCGGCAGGCCGGCGGCGTCGGCCAGGTCCACGCCGTCGGGAACCGGCAGCACCTGGCCGGCGGGCACCGCGACGTACTCGGCGTAGCCGCCACCGGCCAGCAACGCGCAAACCTCTTGCCCGACAGTCCAATCCGACACGTCGTCGCCCACGGCGGCGATGACGCCGGACACCTCCAGGCCGATGATGTCGCTGGCACCCGGCGGGGGCGGATACTTCCCGGCCGCCTGCAGCAGGTCGGCCCGGTTCACCCCGGCCGCGGCGACCCGGATCAGCACCTCACCCGCGGCGGGTTGGACGTCGGGGACCTCCTGCCAGGACAGTTGCTCGGCGGACTCGGCGACGATGGCACGCATGCTGGCCAGGGTACGATTTCCCGCGGTGGCGTGGCAGAGCGGCCTAATGCACTCGCCTTGAAAGCGAGAGACGGCTAAAACCGTCCGGGGGTTCAAATCCCTCCGCCACCGCCGATGTGATCGAGGTTCTCCGCGCACCGCATCAGCAGCGCGCCCAGTTCTGCGATCGCGGCCGACGGCAGGCCCTGCGTCATCGCCGCCTCCACCTCGGCGACGGCGGATGTGCTGTGGCGCAGCCGTTCTCGACCGGCCGCTGTCAAACGCAGCGATTGGCGGGTGACGAAACACCGCCGCGCCAGCTGTGCCGCCGAGGCGTTCCAGGCCATGTTGGGCAACCCCGCCGCCCCCGAACACATGGACAAGGCCGCGGCACCGGCCGTCGGCTTGGATCCGCAGCTCTACACCGTGGAGTCGGTGCACCACACGCCGAGACCGTGACCGCCCTTGTCAGCCCACCAGGCCGGCCTCCGCCTCGCTGCTGCGGCGCCGCTGCAACAGCACCGCCGACCAGCATTCGTCGATCGCAACGTGTTGCACGGCCTGCACCCCGTACTGGCGCAGCGCCGCCAGGAACCACTCCCAGCGCAGGTCGGTGCCCGGTCGGCCCGGCTCGGGGTAGACGATCCAGGCCGTGCGGCCGCCACCGGCGGCGTGGTAGGCGGGCCGCAGCAGGGCCAGATCCACCCGCCGGGTCGCGAACGCGATGACCACGTCGGCGTTGTTCGGGTTGGCGCGGGGGACGGCCGGCGGCCGCAGTGCCGAGTCCGGCGGTGCGTTGATCACCGCGACCCTGCGACCGCGGCCGAGCTGCAACTGCTTCTCCAGTTGCGCCATGCCCGGCGCGTCGACGGTGTCGTCATACAGCGCAGTCGTCATCGGTCGGCCCCCAGCCCTTCTCGCGCTCGGCTGCTGGCCGCAGCATCTCGGCGATCTCGTCGGTGGTGAAATTCCAGCTGTTCGAAAAGTGTTCACTCAGCCGACATTCAGCATGGGGTGCCGACGACGCGGCTGTCCAATACATAGATCCACGCGGAGCTATTGGTACGACCAATAGCTGCCCGACGGGTAGCGCCGCTCGGTCACCACCTCATCGACGGTCCCGGTGAAGGCCTGCGCCGCCGCGGAGCGGTAGACCCCGGCGCGCTGCAACAACTGCACGGTGCGGGTCGGCAGCGGCGGCTCCAGCGGCACCGGATGCAGCTCGGCGTAGTCGCTGGTGATCGCATCCGGCAATACCGTGGCGACGACATCGCGTCTCACCAGCTCCAGCAATGCGCTGATCGAGTTCGACTCCATCGCGATGTTCGGCGGTACCTGGCATTTGACGAAGTAGTCGTCGACGTGTGTTCGGGTCGCGAAGTCCGAACTGAGCAGGCCGAGCGGCGCGCCGGCCAGCTCTGCGACCGGCACCGGGGCGCGCGTGGTCCCCAGCGGATGACCCGACCCGACCACCAGGCCCAGCGTCTCGGTGAACAGCGTCCGGGCGTCGATCCCGGCGGCGTGCGTGCCGGCGAACCCGATCCCGAGGTCGAGGCGATCCGCCAGCAGGTCGGCCTCCATCCGGTCCTGGTTGGTCTCCAGGACCGTCACCTTGATGCCGGGGTATGCCGCGTGGAAGCGGTGCACCAGCGGACCGACCAGATACGCGGTGAAGGTGGGCGTCATCGCGATCCGCAGGTTGCCGCGGGACAGGTCGCGCACGTCGTGCACCGCCCGCTCGGCGGCCTGCAGGTCCCGCAGCGCGAGCCGGGCATGGTGGACATAGGCCGATCCGGCGTCGGTCAGGCGCACCGTGCGGCCGGAGCGGTCGAACAGCTCCACCCCGAGCGAGTGCTCGAGCTGTTTGATCTGCTGCGACAGCGTCGGCTGGGAGACGTGCAGTGCCTCGGCGGCCCGGGTGAAATTCTGATGGTCGGCCACCGCCAGCAGGTACTTGATGTGCCGCAGCTCCACGGACCAACTATAGGAACGATCATGCGCCGCGGTGCGATAACGTGTCCGGATGCAGCTCGCCCTGCCCAACACCCTTTTCGCCGATGTCTCCGAATTCCAAGTGCCGGTTGATGATTCCTACCCCTACCGGGTGCTGTCGATCCGGGTCTGCGACGGCACTTACCGCGATCACAACTTCGTCCGCAACTACGCCTGGATGCGCGCCGCACTCGACGACGGCCGGCTGACGTTCGGGATCGTCTACACCTATGTGCGGCCGGCGACGTGGCAGTCCAACGCCGAGACGGTGCGGGCGATGTTCGCCGCCAACGGCGGCCTGCACCCGCGGGTGGCACTGATGCTCGACGTCGAATCCGGCGGCAATCCGGGCGGCGACCAGTCCGATGCGATCAACCGGCTGTACTGGAATCTGGCCGACTGGTGCGGCAATCGGGCGCGAATCATCGGCTACGGCAACGTCGGTGACCTCAACCGGCTGTGGCCCACCAAACCCGCCGGCATCCGGCTGATCATCGCCGCCTACGGGTCCAACCCGCCCTATCCGGGCAAGGTGGCCCACCAGTACACCGACGGCCAAGGTTACGGCGGGGGACTGCCGGAGGGCTGCCCGCCGTTCGGGCGCTGCGACATGAACTCCGCCGACGGGCTGACCCCGCAGCAGTTCGCGTCGGCGTGCGGCATCGGTCCGGCGCCGGTTGAGGTGCTCACCTGACCGGCGCGCCGCATGGATCGACGTGGGTCACCGGGCCGGCAGCTGACTGTTGTGCCCGGCTCACTCGAAAATTGCGGGACACCCAACGCGGGTGTGCCGGCCGCGAGTTGGAATTTCACGACGCGACACGCCCGTGTCACGTCGTCAGATTCCAACTGGGCGCCCATTTCCGTCCCCACATCGGGGCGAAGCCCCACGAATGAGCGACAACATCCGCTACGGGGGCGCAAACCAGTTGACATAACAGCAGTTGTCGCTCCAAGCCGGGCACCACGGCACATGGTGGGGGAAGCTCGCCGGGGACTGCCGTCACCGCCGGGGAA
>CAYNJD010000219.1:0-5934 GCA_964397355.1 uncultured Mycobacterium sp.
GCCCCCATAGCCCAATTGGCAGAGGCAGCGGACTTAAAATCCGCAAAGTGTCGGTTCGAGTCCGACTGGGGGCACCGGAACCGACTACGCCGGCTTGTTCGCGCGGATGATCGCCGCGTGCATTCCGTCGGCGACCTCGTGGGTGAACTCCACCGAGGCGTCGACGAACCCGACCGTCTGCAAGCCCTGGAGGTACTCCTGCTGCGAGAGCGCACCGGCGATACAGCCGACATGCGAGCCGCGTTCGGCCCGCTCGGCGGGGCTGAGGTGGTTTTCGGCCACGACATCGGAGATCCCGAGGCGGCCACCGGGAACCAGGACGCGGAACATCTCGGCGAGCACGGCCGACTTGTCGACGGACAGGTTGATCACGCAGTTGGAGATCACCACGTCGACGGCCGCATCCGCGAGTGGGATGTTCTCGATGGTGCCCTTGCGGAACTCGACGTTGCTGACACCGGCCTTTGCTTTGTTCGCCTCGGCCAGCGCGAGCATCTCGTCGGTCATGTCGACGCCGTAGGCGAACCCGCCGGGTCCCACGCGACGGGCCGAGAGCAGCACGTCGATGCCGCCGCCCGAGCCCAGGTCCAGCACGCGTTCGCCCGCCCGCAGGTCCGCGACCGCCGTGGGGTTACCGCAACCCAGGCTTGCCTCAACGGCTTCGATCGGCAACTCCGACCGCTCGCCACCGTAGAGGCCGGCGCCGAAGATGGTGCCGACGTCAACCGAATCACTGGACCCGCAGCAGCTGGCCGCGGTGAGCACGTCGCTGTTGGTGGCCCCGCCGGCGATGGCGCCGGCGGCCTCGCCGTATCGGGCGCGAACCTCCTCGCGCAAGTCGTTCTGGGTGTTGTCGGCCATCGCAGTACCTTCCATCGATGAGCGTCTATATGACGCAAGAATGCCCGACATATAGATGATTGTCAATCTATTCGTGGCAGACTGGAGTCATGACTGCACCAACCGTCCCGACCGGAGCCGGTGACTCGGCGCTGGCGGCCGATCTGGCCGAGTGCTGCCCGCCGATTGCCGGTGCCGTGCTGGACGTGGCGGTGGCCGAGCGGTTGGCCGGTGTGCTCAAGGCCTTGGCCGAGCCGACCCGGCTGCGGTTGGTGTCGTTGATCGCGGGTCACGACGGCGCCGAGGCGTGCGTGTGCGATTTGACCGCGCCGGTGGGGCTTACGCAGCCGACGGTGTCGCATCACCTGAAGATCCTGGTGGAGGCCGGGCTGCTCGAACGGTCGCAGCGCGGCCGGTGGGCTTACTACCGGATCGTGCCCGCTGCGCTGGATGCGTTGGCGCGCATCTTTGCCCCGGCCGGCCCCTGCTAGCCCGCCCCGGCGGGAGTCCCTACCCGCCCACCTGCTGTTTCGCAAGGGGTTGTGACCAGAACCGCCACATTCATTCGCTGAGGTCTTCTATTTTCTTATTCAATACTAATTGCGATGCAGATCACAAGTTAGCCCGAGAAGCGAAAACCGCTGCTAGTCAACCTGAATTGACCTTGCCAAACCAGGCCGGGGCGAGCGGTTTCCTCCGGGTCGCGTGTGGTTGATGGGATTGCCGTGCGACTTCTATCACAATAATTCCGACATTTTCCTTTAACTTCGAATTCACCGCTAGGATCGACCGGACACCCGCCTCGGCACCCGGTACCACCGGTCCGCACTCGCGACAGTGGGGCGGGTATGTGAATGACGATACGCAGTGTGATCGATGGGAGCGATGTGGACGACTCGGCTTGTGGAATGACCGGCCCTGGAGCTCGCATCATCGATGCCGTGGCGCTGGATCGCGGCCCGATCGGCGGTATCGCGGTCACCGCGGACGGCAGCCGGTTGCTGGCCACCAACTACGGCGATGACACCGTCTCGGTCATCGACACTGCCAGCTGCACCGTCGTGAGCACCGTGTTCCGGGCCGACGAGCCGTTCTCGATCGCCGTCGGCCCCGCCGGCAGCGCTCGCGCCTACGTCACCGCAGGTTCGATGGCGCTCGACGCCGTGCTGGCGATCGACGTCGACACCGCCGAGGTCACCGGCTGCTACCCGGTCGCCATGGACATCGGCGACCTGGTCGCCGACCCGATGGGTGGCCGCGTCTACGTCACCCGCACCGGATCCGCCGGTGTCGACGTGCTCGCGCTCGACGCGGCCATGCGCCCCGCCGGCAGCGTCGGGGTGTCCAAGAGCCCGGCGGCCACCGCGGCCGGCTTGCGGATCAGCCCGGACGGCCGGCGGCTGTACGCGGCGGTCCGCCAGCCCGCCGGCGACACCGTCACCGTGCTGGATCGCGACCTGAACGTCGTCGACACCATCAAGGTGGGCTCGACCATCATCGACGTCGCCGTCAGTCCGGACGGTGCCCGGCTGTTCGTGGCGACCTGCGGTTCCGACGGCCGCGGCACGGTTCACGTCGTCGACGCCCGCACCCACGCGCGTACCGCTGCTTTCGTTGTCGACGCCCAGTTGATCCAGCTGATCGTCAGCCGCGACGGCGACCGGGTCTTCCTGGTCACCGCGGCCGGCGTGCTGGTGATGTGCGCCCGCACCAACGAGACCCTGGGCACGCTGACCACGGCGACAGCGCCGTCGTGCGCGGCGGAGAGTCCGGACGGCAGTCGGCTCTACGTCGCCGATTTCGACGGGGCGGTGACCGTCGTCTCGCTGGCGGGCCTGCCGGCGCCGTCGGCGTCCCTGCACGAGCAGCTCGCGCTCGACGACGCGGTCAGCCGGATGCTGCAACTCGAGCCCGCCTTGTAGCCAACGCCCCATGGCCGGTGCCGGCATGGTCGAATATGTCGATGCAGAGCACCATGCAGAACTGGCCGTTGACGATCGGCGCCATCCTGCACCACGCCACCGGCATCCACGGCGCCCGCACCGTGACGACCAAGACCGACGACGGTTTTCGCGTCACCACCTACCGCGAGTTGGGCCAGCAGGTCGCCCGGCTGGCCAACGCGTTGCGGCGGCTCGGCATCACCGGCGACGAGCGGGTGGCCACGTTCATGTGGAACAACACCGAACACCTGGCCGCCTACCTGGCGGTTCCGGCGATGGGTGCGGTGCTGCACACCCTGAACATCCGGCTGTTCGCCGAGCAGATCGTCTTCGTGGCCAACGAAGCCGAGGATCGGGTGATCCTCGTCGACGCGTCGCTGGCCGGGCTGCTGGCCCCGGTGCTGGCGAAACTCGACACCGTGCACACCGTGATCGTGGTCGGCGACGGCGACACCGCTGAACTGGAGGACGCCGGTAAGACTGTGCTGCGCTACGCCGAGGTGCTGGCCGCCGAGTCCGACGAGTTCGACTGGCCGGTCATCGACGAGAACTCCGCGGCCGCGATGTGCTACACCAGCGGCACCACCGGCAACCCCAAGGGCGTGGTCTACAGCCACCGGTCCAGCTACCTGCACACCATGGCGGGATGCACGACGAACGGCATCGGCGTCGGTTCGAGCGACTGCCTGCTGCCGATCGTGCCGATGTTTCACGCCAACGCCTGGGGGCTGCCCTACTCGGCATTGATGGGCGGCGCGGATCTGGCGATGCCCGACCGCTACCTGGACGCCGCGTCGCTGGTTGCGCTCATCGAGGCGCAGCGGCCGACCGTGGCCGGCGCAGTGCCGACGATCTGGAACGACGTCATGCATTACCTGGATCGCGAACCCGGCCATGACATTTCGTCGCTTCGGCTGGTGGCGTGCGGCGGTTCGGCGGTCCCGGTGTCGCTGATGCGCGCGTTCCAGGAGCGCTACGGCGTGCAGGTGCGGCAACTGTGGGGCATGACCGAGACCTCACCGCTGGCCACCATGGCCTGGCCGCCGCCCGGCACCCCGCCCGATGAACACTGGTCGCTGCGCGGCACCCAGGGCCAGCCGGTCTGCGGCGTGGAGGCCCGCATCGTCGATGACGAGGACCGGGTGCTGCCCAACGACGGCGAAGCGGTCGGCGAACTGGAGGTGCGCGGCCCGTGGATCACCGGCGCCTACTACCGCGGCCAGGACGAGTCCAAGTTCTCCTCCGGCTGGCTGCGCACCGGTGATGTCGGTCGCATCGACCCGCAGGGCTTCATCACCCTGACCGACCGCGCCAAGGACGTCATCAAGTCCGGTGGCGAGTGGATCTCCTCGGTGGAACTGGAGAATCACCTGATCGCTCACCCGGACGTGGTCGAAGCCGCGGTCGTCGGCGTGCCCGACGAGCGCTGGCAGGAACGGCCGCTGGCCGTCGTCGTGAGCCGGGAGGGCGCCTCGGTGAGCGCCGCCGAGCTGCGAAACTTCCTCTCCGACAAGGTCGCCCGCTGGTGGCTGCCGGAACGCTGGACGTTCGTCGACACGATTCCGCGAACCAGCGTCGGCAAGTACGACAAGAAGACCATCCGGGCCCGATACTCCGACGACCAGTACCAGGTGAGCGAGGTGCGTGACTGATGAGCCTGCGCGTGATCCAGTGGGCGACCGGCTCGGTCGGCGTGGCCGCCATCAAGGGTGTGCTCGAGCATCCCGACCTCGAGTTGGTCGGCTGCTGGGTGCACTCGAAGGCCAAGAGCGGCAAGGACGTCGGTGAGATCATCGGGACCTCGCCGGTGGGCGTGCAGGCCACCGACAGCGTCGAGGGCATCCTCGCGCTCGACGCCGACGCGGTGATCTACGCGCCGCTGCTACCCAACCCCGACGAAGTCGCCGCGCTGCTGCGCTCCGGCAAGAACGTCGTCACGCCGGTCGGTTGGTTCTACCCGACCGAGAAGGAGGCAGCCCCACTGGCGGTTGCCGCGCGCGAGGGCAACGTCACCCTGCACGGTGCCGGCATCGGACCCGGCGCGGCCACCGAACTGTTCCCGCTGCTGCTGTCGGTGATGTCCACCGGCGTGACATTCATTCGCGGCGAGGAGTTCTCCGACCTGCGCACCTACGGCGCTCCGGACGTGCTGCGCCATGTGATGGGATTCGGCGGCACCCCGGATCAGGCGCTTTCCGGCCCGATGCAGAAACTGCTCGACGGCGGGTTCCGCCAATCGGTGCGACTGTGCGTGGACCGGTTGGGATTCGCCGCCGACGACCACATCCGCGCGTCGCAGGAGGTGGCGGTGGCCACCGCGCCGATCGACTCCCCGATCGGGGTGATCGGGCCCGGCCAGGTCGCCGGCCGCCGATTCCACTGGGAAGCCACCGTCGGTGACGAGGTGGTCGCGCGGGTCACCGTCAACTGGTTGATGGGCGAGGAGAACCTCGACCCGCCATGGACGTTCGGCCCCGCGGGGGAACGCTACGAGATGGAGGTCCGGGGAAACCCCGACACCTTCGTCACCGTCAAGGGCTGGCAGCCCGAGACCGTCGAGGCCGGCCTGATCAGCAACCCCGGCATCGTGGCGACCGCGGCGCACTGCGTCAACGCCATCCCGGCGACCTGTGCGGCCCCGCCCGGCATCGCCGGATTCTTCGACCTGCCGCTCATCACCGGCCGGGCTGCCCCCGAGCTGGCGCGGGAACGCTAACCTCGAAGCGATGACCTTCGAAGTCGAGCAATCCCAGGTGGTAGCGGCGTCCGTCGAGGACGCATTCGACGGCACGCTGCCGTTGCCGCTGCCGCAATTGTTCCGGCGCTGGTACGGGCCGATTCCGCCCATCAAAGAAGTGCTGGGCCAGACCGGGCCATGGGAGACGGTCGGCCAGACCCGGATCGTGCGACTGACCGGCGGCGGCAGTATGCGCGAGGAGCTGACCAGCATCGACGCGCCGCGGTCCTTCGGCTACCGGCTCACCGAGATCAAGGGCCCGTTGGCGCCGCTGGTTCGATTCGTCGAGGGCCGTTGGCTGTTCACACCTACCGGTTCGGGCGCCACGGTCACCTGGCGGTGGGTCATCCACCCGAGATCGTCGCTGGCCGCGCCCGCGATGCCGCTGTTCGGCTGGCTGTGGAAGGGCTACGC
>CAYNJD010000220.1:0-5934 GCA_964397355.1 uncultured Mycobacterium sp.
GGTCGATCTGCGGGGCGTCGGTCTCATCGAGGTAGCCGGTGAGCTTGCCGGCCTGGAACGAGACGTGCTTGCACTTATCGGCGGCCGCGGCGTCGTAGGGCATCTCCTTGTCGCCCTGCATCGCGATGGCGACGAACTGGTTGCCGTTGCCGACGACCGAGACCATCGACATCTTGCCCCGGATGCCCTTGGGCGGCCGGCCGCTGCTGGCCGCGTAGTCGGCGCAGTCCGAGGGGTCGAAGGTCACGCCGGGCGGCATCTTCTGTGGCCCGAGGATCTTGGGATCGATGTCGTTGGGACCCTTGGTCTGGGTCTTGAACTCCGAGCCGAACGTCGACTCGATGTTGAACAGCTTGGTGGTATCGAACGGCTTGTGGCCTCCCCCGCAGCCGGTCAGTGCTTGCGCGCACATGATCAGGCCAACCGAGGCGACGACCAACGACTTGGGTTCCGGCATCCCTGGAATCTACCCAATGCCCCGTCCCGGCGAGCCGGGGGCACGCCCGGGTTAAAAGCCCAGCCGGCCCAGCTGCTTGGGGTCGCGCTGCCAGTTCTTGGCGACCTTGACCCGCAGATCGAGAAACACCTTGGTGCCCAGCAGCTTCTCGATCTGGCTGCGCGCGGCGGTGCCCACCTCCCGCAGCCGGGCGCCGCCGCGGCCGATCACGATCCCCTTCTGGCTGTCCCGCTCGACGTAGAGCACCGCGTACACCTCGATCAGGTCGTCGCGATCCTCGCGCGGGCGCACCTCGTCGATCACCACCGCCAGCGAGTGCGGCAGTTCGTCGCGCACCCCCTCCAGGGCGGCTTCCCGGATGAACTCCGCCATCAGGGTCTCTTCGGGTTCGTCGGTCAACTCGCCGTCGGGGTAGAACGCCGGGCCGGCCGGCAGCGCCGCGGCCAGCACGTCGACGAGCACGTCGACCTGCTCGCCGGTGACCGCCGACACCGGGACGATCTCGGCTTCCGGGGCCAGCTCGCCGACGGCCACCAGTTGGGCGGCGACCTTATCGCGGCTGGTCTTGTCGATCTTGGTGACGACGACGACCAGCGTGGTCCTGGGTGCCACGGTGCGGATCTGCTCGATGATCCAGCGATCCCCGGGGCCGATCGCCTCGTCGGCGGGGATGCACAGGCCGATGACGTCGACCTCGGCGTAGGTGTCGCGGACCAAGTCGTTGAGCCGCTTGCCCAGCAGCGTGCGGGGCCGGTGCAGGCCGGGGGTGTCGACCAGGATGATCTGAAAGTCCTCCCGGTGCACGATGCCGCGAATCGTGTGCCGGGTCGTCTGCGGGCGGTTGGAGGTGATCGCCACCTTCTGACCGACCAGGGCGTTGGTCAGCGTCGACTTGCCGGTGTTGGGCCGGCCGACGAAACACACGAAGCCGGAACGGAACTCAGCCATGACCGCCCGCTCGGCGGGTGGTGGGCGCCGATGCGCTCACAGCGGGGTGCCCGCCCGATCGGTGACGGTGACCGCGGCGGTCGCGGACAACTCCCGCACCGCGGCGACCCCGTCGTCGTCGGCCGCGCCGCCGACCAGCACCGCGGCCTCCAGTCCTCGCGCCCCGCTGGACACCGCGGCCGCCACCGCGGCCTGCAGCGCGGTCAGTCGCAGCGCCGCCAGCCGCACCGGTGCCGCCGCGTAGCTGCGCCCGTCGAGGTCGCGCACCGCCGCGCCGCTGCCCGCCTCGGCCCGGGCCATCGCGCCGCGGGCCAGCACCACCAGCTTGGCGTCGTCGGCGCCCAACGGTTCACTGCTCAACTGCGGCCTCCTCACCACGCTCGGCCGGGCTGATCAGCACGGTACTGACCCGCACCCGTCCCCGGCTGTTGCGCCTGCCCTCGGCCTGCAGTCGCAGCCCGTGTGAGGTTACCTCGGAGCCGGGCAGCGCGACCCGGCCCAGCTCCAGCGCCAGCAGCCCGCCGACGGTCTCGACGTCGAGTCCGGCGTCGAACTGCACCCCGTACAGCTCCCCCACGTCCTCGATCGGCAGCCGCGCCGATACTCGAAACCGGTTGCCGCCCAGGTCCTCTACCGGTGCGACTTCGCCCTGATCGTATTCGTCGGCGATCTCGCCGACGATCTCCTCCAATACGTCCTCGATGGTGACCAGGCCCGCTATCGCGCCGTATTCGTCGACCAGTAGCGCCATGTGGTACCGGGCGCGCTGCATATCGTGCAGCAGCGCGTTGAGCGCCTTGGAGTCGGGCATGAACACCGCCGGGCGCATCACCTGGGCCACCGTGGTGTCGCGCCCGCCGTTCGTCGAGTAATAGGTTTGCTGGACAAGGTCTTTCAGGTATACGACGCCGAGGATGTCATCGACGTTCTCCCCGATCACCGGGATGCGGGAGTGGCCGCTGCGTACCGCCAGCGAGGTGGCTTGGCCCGCCGATTTGTCATGTTCGATCCACACCATCTCGGTGCGGGGCACCATCACCTCGCGGGCCGGGGTGTCGGAGAGTTCGAAGACCGACTGGATCATCCGGCGTTCGTCGGCGGCCACCACCCCGCGCTGCTGCGCCATGTCGACGACCTCCCGCAACTCGATCTCGGAGGCGAACGGTCCGTTGCGGAAGCCCCGGCCGGGGGTCAACAGGTTACCCAGCACCACCAGCAGCCGGCTGATCGGTGCGAGCAACACCGAAAGAACTTGCAGCGGAAGCGCCGACGCCAGCGCGATCGAGTAGGCGTTCTGCCTGCCCAGGGTCCGGGGCCCCACCCCGATCACCACGAAGCTGACCACCACCATGGCCGCCGCGGCGGCGAACAGCCCCCAGTCCAGGCCCAGCACCGCGTGCAACAGGAACACCAGCAGCGCGGTGGCGGTGATCTCGCAGGTGATGCGCAGCAACACCACCAGATTGATGTAGCGGGGCCGTTCGGTCATCAGCTTGGCAAGCCACACCGCGCCGGGGCGTTTCGCGCGGACCAGTTCCTCGACCCGCGCCGGCGACACCGTGCTGACCGCGGCGTCGATCGCGGCGAACAGTCCACCCAGGCCGATCAGCGCGATCACGCCGATTAACAGCGGTGTTTCGGTCACGGTTCGTCGAAGTACCTGGACTTGTCCAGCAGCCGGCGGTCCTTCTCGCTCTGGGTCTGCACCCGGTAGGTCTCCACCTGGTCGGCGACCCACTCCTCGAGCAGCCGGCGCTGCAGCGCGAACATCTCTTTTTCCTCGTCCGGCTCGGCGTGGTCGTAGCCGAGTAGGTGCAGGACGCCGTGGACGGTGAGCAGGGCGAGTTCCTGGCCCAGCGAGTGACCGGCCGCGGCGGCCTGTTCGGCGGCGAACTCCGGGCACAGCGCGATGTCGCCGAGCATCGACGGCCCCGGTTCGGGGGCGTCCGGCCGGCCGCCGGGCTCCAGTTCGTCCATCGGGAAGCTCATCACGTCGGTGGGGCCGGGCAGATCCATCCACCGCATGTGCAGGTCGGCCATCGCCGAGGTGTCCAGCAGCACCATCGACAGTTCGGCGCCGGGATTGACGTCCATCCTGGCCAGCACGAACTTGGCGACGCTGACCAGTTCGACCTCGGAGACATCCAGGCCGGACTCGTTGGAGACCTCGAGGCTCACCGGCGCGACCGGCCCTCGGAAGCACTGGCCGCGCGCCGGGCCGCCCGGTTCATCGTCAGCCCCGGCTGCGCGTGTTCGGCCTCGTGACGCGAATAGGCGTCGACGATCTCGGAGACCAGCCGGTGCCGAACGACATCGACGCTGCTCAACTCCGCGACATAGATGTCGTCGATCTCGTCGAGGATGTCCACGGCGGCCCGCAGGCCGGACTTCGCGCCGCCGGGCAGGTCGATCTGGGTCACGTCGCCGGTGACCACGATCTTGGAGCCGAACCCCAGCCGGGTCAAAAACATCTTCATCTGCTCGGCGGTGGTGTTCTGCGCCTCGTCGAGGATGATGAACGCGTCGTTCAACGAGCGGCCGCGCATGTAGGCCAGCGGCGCCACTTCGATCACCCCGGAACTCATCAGCTTGGGAATCAGTTCGGGATCCATCATGTCGTAGAGCGCGTCGTAGAGCGGGCGCAGATACGGATCGATCTTCTCGCTCAAGGTGCCGGGCAAAAAGCCGAGGCGCTCACCGGCTTCCACCGCGGGACGGGTCAAGATGATGCGGGTGACCTGCTTGGTCTGCAGCGCGTTGACGGCCTTGGCCATCGCCAGATAGGTCTTTCCGGTGCCGGCCGGGCCGATGCCGAACACGATGGTGTGAGCGTCGATGGCGTCGACGTAGCGCTTCTGGTTGAGCGTCTTGGGCCGGATCGTCTTGCCGCGCCGCGAGAGCACGTCGAGGGTCAGCACCTCGGCCGGCGACTCGTTGCCGCCGCCGGTCAGCATGCCGACGCTGTGCCGCACCGTTTCCGGAGTCAGGGCCTGGCCGCCGGCCACGATCGCCACCAGCTCCGAGACCACCCGCTCGGCCAGCGCGACCTCAGCCGGCGCCCCGGAGAAGGTGACCGCGTTGCCGCGGACATGCAGGTCGGCGGCCAGCAGGCGTTCGAGCGCGCGCAGGTTCTCGTCGGCGGAACCCAGCAGGCCCACGACCAGGTCGGGCGGAATATCGACGCTGCTGCGAACCTGTGAGGCCGGTTCGGCAGCGGGGGTATCGCGGGGCGTCACGGGGTGTCCGATGCCTGCTTTCTTGAGGTTTGCGGGGTACCCGCGGGTCAGACGGTTGTAGTGAGTCTACCGTCGGGCACCGCCGGCTCCCAGCGATTATGTGCCGACCGGCGGCTCAGCGCTGCAGCAGCGTATTGGCGGGTAGATCCTTGTCGAGCACCTTGTCGGCCTGGACCGCGCCGGTGATCGGCAGCCGGGCCTCGTCGAGCAGACCGATCTGGGCCAGCAGCGACGCCTGGTCCCAGTAGATGCGTTCATAGGCCACCTTGCCCCGGTCGATGCCCATCACCACCACCACCGGCAGCCGGACCCGGCGTCCGGTCGGTGCCACGTTCGGCAGGAACGCCGGCACCGGGACGTCGTGGGTGAAGACCATGATCATCTCGTCGACGACGCGGTCGGAGCCGACGGTGCGGCACACCGGGACGATCTCAGTGTCGGCCGGCCAATGGCCGATGAAACAGCGCGCGTAGAAGTCGGTCAGCGCCTCGATTCCGACCCCGCCCATCATGGTCGGCACGTGGTTGACGTATGCGTCGGGCGTCATCGTCGCCATCGTCGCGGCCACATCCTCGGCCACGAACTCATAGCCGACGTGTTCGTCGAAGATCGCACTCAGATCGCGGCTGGTCTTGCTCATCGGGCACGCTCCGCTTGGTCGTCTGCCCGCAATCATGCGTCGCTCAACGTCACTTGCGGGCCACAATCGGGCAAGCGGTTCGTTCAAGACGGAACCGCATCGCAGCGCCCAGACTCCCCGGATATGAGCGAGCAAACCTTCACCCCTGCCCTGGGCCGGCTGGCCCCGGCCCGCTTCTTCGATTACGCGGTGGCGATGACGCGTGAGCGGTTGTGGCGGAGTCTGACCCTCATGCACCTGGCACCGCGCCCCGACGACGCGATCCTCGACGTGGGCTGCGGCACCGGATCGTTGGCGCTGCTCGCCGCGCGGGTACAACCGCGGGCGAAGATCACGGGCCTGGACCCCGATCCGGAGATCTTGGCGGTGGCGCGGCAAAAGGCCGCGGAGTCCGGTTCAGCCGGCCGGGTCCGTTGGCTGACCGGGATGGGCGACGCCCTGGTGGAAACGGTGGGTGCCGAGTCGATGGACGGGGTGATGTCCAGCCTGGTGCTGCACCAGTGCCCGGTCCCGACGAAAAGCGCCATCCTGGCGTCGATGCACGCGGTGCTGCGGCCGGGCGGCCGGCTGGTGATCGCCGACTTCGGGTTGCAGCGGACGCGGCTGATGCGCCTGGCGTTTCGGTTCGTTCAGTTCGCCGACGGCAAGACCGA
>CAYNJD010000221.1:0-5909 GCA_964397355.1 uncultured Mycobacterium sp.
CCGGACCGTTGAACTTCATGGAAACGGTGCAGTAGTTGATGTTGAAGAACGAACCGTAGGCGCCGAGCGCGTTGAGCCGCAGGTAGTTCTCCTCCAGCGGGTCGATGACGTCGTTGAGTTCCTGCTTGCGCTTGTCCAGCACGGTGGCCAGCGGCCGGGCGTTCTCGATCACGCCCTGCAGCGGCCGGCGGGTGCGGCGCAGCGTGTCGGTGAGGTCGGTTTCGACACTGGCCAGCGGGCCGATCGCACCGGCGATGGAGTCCTTGCCCTCGGCCAGGCCGGTGATCAGCTGTTGCAGCCGGTCGACGGTGGCGTCGAACTGTTCGCTCTTCTCGTCGACGGTGGTCAGCACCGTGTTGAGGTTGTTGATCACGTCGCCGATCAGCTGGTCGCGGGAGGCCAGCGTGGTGGTGAACGAGCTGGTGTTGGCCAGCATCTGCGTCAGTGCCCCGCCTTGGCCTTGCAGCAGTTCGATGATCGCGTTGCTGATCTCGTTGATCTTGGTGCCGTCCAGGCCCTTGAGCACCGGGCGCATCCCGCCCAGCAGGGCATCCAGGTCCAGCGCGGGCTCGGTGTGGTCCCGGTTGATGGTGCCGCCGGGCGGCAGCTTACGCAGGTCGCCGGCGCCGGAGGCGATCTCCAGATACCGGTCGCCGACCAGGTTCTCGTAGCGGATCAGCGCGCGGGTCGACTCGTAGATCTGGTAACGCTTGTCGACGTCGAAGGTGACGCTGACGCTGTTGTCCGGCGTCAGCTCCACGCGCTTCACCGTGCCCACCGGGATCCCGGCGATCCGCACGTCCTCGCCGCCCTTGAGCCGGGACGCACTGGCGAAATCGGCGTGGTAGGTGTGGTTGGACGCGAACCGGAATTCGCCGAACACCACGACCAGCCCGGCCGACACCAGCAGCATGGCGGCGGTGAAGATACCGACCTTGATCAGGGTTCCGCGAGTGTTCATCAGTACTCATCCCGTTCCGCGTAGGCGCCGTTGAAGAGGAACTGCGCCGTGGAGGGTGCGTCGAACTGCACCTCGGTGTTGGGCTGGAATGGAATGTAGGCGCTGTCGGTCACCAGGAACGGTGATCGGAACCAGGATCCGCCGTACTGCTTGCTCGGGATGTCCGGCAGGCCACGACAGTTCGGCCCGCCGGTCGCGTTGGCCACCGGCAGACTCTCCGGATAGGTGTAGGCCGGTGCGCCCGGGATGAAGCTGGAGTGCACGTACAGTGCCGGCTTGGTGCCACCCAGCGACGGACCGAATTTCTCCAGCGCACCTTGGATTCCCCGGAACAGGCAGCCGAACTCCGGGGAGTATTCGGCCAGCAGAGAGCCCAACGCCCGGAACCGGGTGATGCCGGCGATGAAGTCGTCCGCGGCCGGCGCGAACGTGTCGTAGCCGTTGTTGGCCAGCCCGGTGGTCGCCAGCAGCGCCTTGTTCAGGTTGTCGCGCTGATCGACCAGCGTCTTGCTGATCGTCGGAACATTGTCGAAGATGGTCGCCAGATCCGGGGCGGCATCACCGTAGATGTTGCCGACCACCGCGGTCTTGGCGAAACCCGACTGGAGCTGCGGCAGTTTGGGATTGAGCTTCTCCAGGTAGCCGTTCAGCCCGGACAGCAGCGCGCCCAGGTTGTCGCCGTTGCCGCGCAGGCCCTCGCCGAGCGCGCTGATCGTCCCGTTGAGCTGCACCGGGTCGATCTTGTCCAGCAGATCGGTCAACTTCTGGAACAGCGTGTTGACCTCCAGCTGAACGTCGGACGCCGCCACGTTGGACCCGTCGCGCAACGTGGCGCCCGACGGCACCGGGGGCGGAATGAACTCCACCGCCTTGGCTCCGAAGATGGTGTTGCTGGCGATGTGCACGGCGGCGTTCGACGGGATGTATCGCATCGCGGCGCTGTCCATGGCCAGAACGAGCTTGGCCTGCTGGCCCTGATACGTGATCTCCTTGACCTTGCCGACCTGGATGCCCCGGTACTTGACCTTGGCGTCCTGCTCCATCACCAGGCCGGCGCGCGGCGAGGTGACGGTGACCTTATCTGTCGGGCTGAACACCGCTATATAGGAGAAGTAAGTGAACGCGGTGGCGGCGAGCAGGATCGCACCCAGGATTGCTGCGGCAATCCGCACTCGAGTACGACTTGATCCCGTATCCACCTGCATCCCCTGCTATCCCGAGAGATTGAAGTTACCGGACCCGCCGTAGACGGCAAGTGAAACGAACAACGTAATGACCACCACGACCACCAGCGACGTGCGCACCGCCTGACCCACCGCGATGCCGACACCGACCGGGCCGCCGGCCGCGTTGAAGCCGTAGTTGGTGTGCACCAGCATCACCGCGATCGACATGATGATCGCCTGCAGGAAGGACCACAGCAAGTCGGTCGGAATAAGGAAGGTATCAAAGTAGTGGTCGTAAAGGCCTGGCGACTGCGCGTTGATGAACACCGTGGTGGACCGGGCCGCGAAGAACGCCGCCAGCACCGACAGTGAGTACAGCGGGATGATCGCGATCAGGCCCGCCACCAGCCGGGTGGACACCAGATACGACACCGCATGCACCGCCATCGATTCGACGGCGTCGATCTCCTCGGCGACCCGCATGGCGCCGAGCTGGGCGGTGGTGCCGGCGCCGATGGTGGCCGCCAGCGCGATCCCGGCGACCACCGGGGCGACGATGCGCACGTTCAGGAACGCCGACAGGAAGCCGGTCAGCGCCTCGATGCCGATGTTGCCCAGCGACGAGAATCCCTGCACCGCGATGACACCGCCCGAGGCCAAGGTCAGGAAGGTGGCCACCCCGACCGTGCCGCCGATGATCGCCAGCGCGCCGGTGCCCATGGTGATCTCGGCGATCAGCCGGACGGTTTCCTTGCGGTATTTGGTCAGCGCGTTCGGGACGTAGCGGATCGACTCGGCGTAGAACAGCGCCTGTTCGCCGAAGTTGTCGACGGCCGAGGGCACCCAGCGGAACATCCGCCGGAACCGGAGCGTGGCGTCGTAACTCATTTGACCAGCACCCGCACGCTGATCGCGGTCATGACGACGTTGATGACGAACAGACAGATGAAGGCGTAGACGACGGTCTCGTTGACCGCGTTGCCGACCCCCTGCGGACCGCCCTTGGCGGTCAACCCGCGATAACACCCGATCAGCCCGGCGGCCGTGCCGAACAGCAGCGCCTTGATCTCGGCCATCACCAGCTCCCCGAGCCCGGTCAGCACGGTCAGCCCGTTGATGAACGCGCCCGGGTTGACGCCCTGCAGAAAGACGGAGAACACGTAGCCCCCGACCAATCCGATCGCGCACACCAGCCCGTTGAGCAGCAGCGCGACGAACGTCGACGCCAGCGCCCGGGGCACCACCAGCCGCTGGATCGGGTCGATGCCGAGCACCCGCATCGCGTCGATCTCTTCGCGGATGGTGCGCGCGCCCAGGTCGGCACAGATGGCGGTGGCGCCGGCACCGGCCACCACCAGCACGGTGACCACCGGGCCCAGCTGGGTGATGGTGCCGAACGCGGTCCCGGCGCCGGACAGGTCGGCCGCGCCGATCTCCCGCAGCAGGATGTTGAGGGTGAACGCCACCAGCACGGTGAACGGGATCGCGACCAGCAGGGTCGGCACCAGCGACACCCGGGCGATCATCCAGGTCTGGTCGAGGAACTCACGGTACTGGAACGGCCGGCGAAACATCCCCCGGAAGGTCTCTATCGACATCTCGACGAAACCGCCCACGGCCCGGGCCGGAACCGTGAGCTGTTCGATCAAGGCACGTCCTTCCCTCAGGTCGGGCATCCGGCTGCCGGTGGTCGCAAAACTGTATCCGGCCACCTCACGTGACCGGCGCTGTTCGCGTGATTCACCGTCCGGCCCTCGTGAGCCGGCTCATAGTAACTAGAACACGTTCGGAGTGTCAAAGGACACGTTTTAGTAAAAGAAACGGATTATTTATGCTGGTCAAAGCAATTGTGATCCACGCCTCGCTGAAACGCGTTCTAACCGCGTTCTAATCGGCGTCCATCAACTCCGAAGCTGAGAAGGTCCGCTTCGGATCGCGATCCGAGAAGTAATTCGCCAGCGTGTCCGCCAACCGGGTCGGATCCCAGGCCTGTCCGTCGGCACTGAACTTATGTTCCACCGTCGGCGCGGCCATCAGCATTACCTCAGGTCCGTACACCACGAAGACCTGACCGTTGACCGAGTCCGATGCCGGCGACGACAGGAACCGGACCAGGGTGACCACGTGCTCGGGCGACAGCGGGTCGATTTCCCCGTCGCCAACCTTGGCCTCACCGAAGACGTCGGCGGTCATCGCGGTGCGGGCTCGCGGGCAGATGGCGTTCGCGCGCACGCCGTAGCGGCTGAGCGCCCGACTGGCCGACAGGGTCAGCGCGGTGATGCCCGCCTTGGCCGCGCCGTAGTTGGCCTGACCGACCGGACCCATCAGGCCGGCCTCCGACGAGGTGTTGACGATACGGCCGTACACGGTTCCTTCGGCGGCCGCAGCGTCCTTGGCCTGCTGCCGCCAGTAGGCGGCCGCGTTGCGGGTCAACAGGAAATGCCCGCGCAGGTGTACCGCGATCACGGCGTCGAAGTCGTCGTCGGACATGTTGAACAGCATCCGGTCCCGGGTGATCCCGGCATTGTTGACGACGATGTTCAACCCGCCCAGGCCGTCGGCGGTGCTGACGAGGTCGTCGGCGGTGGCGCGTTGGCTGATGTCGCCCGCCACCGGCACGCCCTTGCCGCCGACGGCGGCGATCTGGTCGATGACGTCGGAGGATTCCAGCGCCGGCGCGATGTCGTTGACCACCACCGTCGCCCCGGAGCGGGCCAGCCCGATCGCTTCTGCCCGGCCCAGCCCGGCGGCCGCGCCGGTCACCACGGCGACCTTTCCGGTCAGATCGATCACGTCATCGTTGCCGCTCATGTACGCCACTCCTGTCCACCGCGGCGCACTCGCTGCCCGCGCTTATGAATACCTCTAGTCGCCTGCGGGCAGAGGCTAGTCGTCGACCCGGCGCAGCGCAGCGCGGGGGCATTCGGCGATAGCCTGCATAGCGTGGGCTTCCCGGTCAGCCGGGACCGGCGCCATCTTGACGACGGCCTGCTCGTCGTCGTTGAGTTCGAACAGCTCGGGGTCGATTCCGACGCAAATCGCATTGCCCTCGCAGCGATCCAGGTCCACCTCAACTCGCATGACGCTCTCCTCGAAAAGCCCGGGACGGCCCACAGCCTGGTCCGTCATTGTCCGTTAATGCCACCATACGATCCAACAACAGCCGTACACGACGAGATAGGGCCACTGGACCCTAGCGACTAGAACGTGTTACAACGGGCTGTCGACGAGAATTTTATCGTGAGCCCGATCACCAGTGAAGGACGACCCGATGCAGATCAGTTACACCGCTGAGCAAGAAGAGCTGCGTCGCGAACTGCGCTCGTATTTCACGACGCTGATGACCCCGGAGCGTCGCGAGGCACTGAGTTCGACGCAGGGCGAGTACGGGACCGGCAACGTCTACCGCGAGACGGTCGCCCAGATGGGCCACGACGGCTGGCTGACCCTGAGCTGGCCCAAGGAGTACGGCGGCCAGGCGCGCTCGGCGATGGACCAGTTGATCTTCACCGACGAGGCCGCGATCGCCGGTGCCCCGGTGCCGTTCCTGACCATCAACAGTGTCGCGCCGACGATAATGGCCTTCGGCACCGAGGAGCAGAAGAAGTTCTTCCTGCCCCGCATCGCCGCCGGTGACCTGCACTTCGCGATCGGCTACTCCGAGCCGGGTGCCGGAACGGACCTGGCATCGCTGCGCACCACTGCGGTCCGCGACGGCGATGACTATGTGATCAACGGCCAGAAGATGTGGACGTCGCTGATCGCCTACGCCGACTACGTGT
>CAYNJD010000222.1:0-5855 GCA_964397355.1 uncultured Mycobacterium sp.
CATCAAAACGCCCCGCCATGGCCCGCATGGCCTCCGGGTCGGTCATAAAACGTGTAGCCATGAAAATCTCTCCTTCTTGCTCGGAATTCTTTGTGGTGCCGGGCGGCGGCCCGGCGGACACGTGTGTTCAGGCCCCTTCCGTTACCCGCCGGCCGGCGAACGGGGTACAACTTTGGGGGCCTTGGCGGCGACCGCGCCGAGCCCGCGTCCGGCCATCGCGCCCATCAGCGCGTTGCCGAACGGGCCGCCGGGCAGTCCCGATGTCGCCGACATGGTCTGGACCGGGGCGCTGACGGTGGTGGCCGGCAGCACCGGGGCGGCGCGGACCATGCCGTCGGCGGCCATCGACCAGGCTTGCGGCACCTTGAGCGCACCCATCGAGGCGGCCTGGCCGAGCTTGGCGGAGATGGCGTTGGTGGCCGACGTGAAGTGGCCGGCCAGCACACCGACCGCGCCTTGCAGCTTGTCGTTGACGAAGTCGCCGATCTGCGTCATCAGCGTGCCGGTGCCGTTGGCGGCACCGCCGGCGGTCTGGCCGGCCAGCGAGGACCCCGCCGATCCCATCCGGGCGAACTGCTGCAGCATCATCAGGTAACGCAACGCCATCGGCGCGTAGCGGGCGGCCATCAACGCCGGCTGGCTCGCCTGCATGATGTTGGTGTCGAGCAGTGTCTGGTCCATGCCGGCCGTCGGGAGGCCGAGGGTCTTCATGAGGCCGCCGACGGTGGAGAAGTCGTAGCCGCCGGTCCCGGTGCCGCCGCCGGTGTCGCCGGGAGTGCCGGGCTTCGGCCCCCCTTCGGCCGGACCCGCCTGGTTGGCGTTGGCCGTCTGCGGCGGCGGATCCTGCTTCGGCAATGCGTTGTTGTTGGCCTCCGCCGACCCGCTGTAGGTGTCCATCGCGACGCCGTCGGTCGCCCACATCACTTCGTACTGGTGCTCGGTGGCCTGGATCAGCGGGGTGTTCTGCCCGAAGAAGTTGGTCGCGATCAACGCCAGCAGCATCGCCCGGTTGGCCGCGATCACCGCCGGCGGCACCGACGCGGAGCGCGCCGCCTCGAACAGTGCGGCCGCCTCGGTGGCCTGCGCGCTCATCTGCGCCGCGGTCGCCGACGCCCGCTCCAACCAGGCCACGTACGGCGCGACCGCCGAGGTCGCCGCCGCCGACCCGGCTCCCGTCCAGGTCGAGTCCAGGTTGGTGATCACCGAGTGCGTCGCCGTCGCCGACGTCGACAACTCGGTAGCCAGGCTGGTCCACGCCGCCGCCGCCTCCAGCAGCGGCCCCGAACCGGGCCCGGTATAGATCAGGCCGGAGTTGATCTCCGGCGGGAAGATACTGAAGCTCATCGATGCGCCCCGACTAGCCGGCCGACGCAGCGTTGGCGGCCTCGGTGATGGCGTAGGCGTTCGAGTTACCGCTCAAGGTGGCCACAATCTGCTGGTGCACGACGGCGGCCTGGGCGCTGACCTGCTGGAACAGCTCGGCGTGGGTGGCGAATTGGGCAGCGGTCATCGCCGACACCAGGTCGGCGGCCGGCGGCACCACGCCGGTGGTGGGGGCGGCCGCAGCCGTCATCCCCGCGGTCATGGAGTCACCGATCCCCGAGAGGCTGCCGGCAGCCGCGGTCAGATTCTCCGGCTGTGCGGTTACGAATGACATGTCGTCCTCCTGGAACCCTTCAAAACGTGTCGGTGATGTTTCGCGGTCGAAGTCTGCGTCAATACTTGACGCAGGTCACTCTAGCCGACCTCATGTAATAACGGTCTGATAAAGCTGTGACCGCCGGTGCGACCGGCAGTTCGCGCCGGGTGCCACACCTCGGTGGCGGTGAGCCGAACTGACGTGTTCACCGAGCGGTCAACCTCTCTGGAATGGGCTTGTGGCGGCCATTGCGGATGTGGTAGCGCCGCAGGCCGGAAGCAGAACGTAACACCGCCACCAGCGCCCGGTACAGCACCGCGACAAACATTCAGCAAAGGTTTGGGATCCGGTCAGACAAGGCTGCTTTTCGTTAACGAAGTGCCTGGTTCCGTCATGGTCAACCCGGCTCAACCGGCCTGGCGGCCGCTCGGATGTGTAAAGCTAAGGTGGCCTGCGAACCCGGGCGTCCGACCACCGCGAAATCCGCCGAAAACCCCACGGAGCGTGCGATGACCTTCAACGAAGGTATGCAGATCGATACCAGCACCACCTCGTCCGGCGGCGGTGGCGGCCGTGGGATCGCCGTCGGCGGTGGCGTCGCCGGGCTGGTGGTCATGGTGGTCGCACTGCTGCTCGGGGCCGATCCCGGAGATGTGCTCAGCCAGCAACCGGTGGACCGCGGCCAGTACTCGGCGCCGGGCTTCGACCTCAACAAATGCCGTACCGGCGCGGACGCCAATAAGTACGTGCAGTGCCGGGTGGTGGCCACCGCCAACTCGGTGGACGCGGTGTGGTCGGATCTGCTGCACGGCTACACCCGCCCGCGGGTGCAGCTGTTCAGCGACCAGACCAGCACCGGCTGCGGCGTGGCCAACAGTGCCGTCGGGCCGTTCTACTGCCCCGCGGACCAGACCGCCTACTTCGACACCGAATTCTTCGACGTGCTCGTCGACCAGTTCGGCTCCAGCAGCGGGCCGCTGGCCCAGGAGTATGTGGTGGCCCACGAGTTCGGCCACCACGTGCAGAACCTGCGCGGCGTGCTCGGCCGGGCGCAGCACGGCGCGCAGGGCGCGACCGGCGCCGGGGTGCGCACCGAACTGCAGGCCGACTGCTATGCCGGCGTGTGGGCGCACTACGCGGCGGTGACCAAGCAGGAGAGCACCGGGGTGCCGTTTCTGCAGCCGCTGACCGACGACGACATCCGCGACGCGCTGTCGGCGGCGGCGTCGGTGGGTGACGACCGCATCCAGCAGGCACAGACCGGCCACGTCAACCCGGAGTCCTGGACCCACGGCGCGTCGGCGCAGCGCCAGCACTGGTTCACCGTCGGCTATCAGACCGGCGACCCACAGCAGTGCGACACCTTCGCCGCGACCGACCTGGGTTAGCCCCAGGGTCAGCCGAGTAGCCGGCGCAGGTCGGCGCGGCCGGCGTCGTCGAGCGGCAGCAGCGGGCGCCGCGGCGCGCCGGCCGGCACCCCGAGCAACTCCAGGCCGGCCTTGACGGTGGTGGCCAGCCCGCCGGCCACGATGAACTCCAGCAGCGGCTTGAGGTCGTCGTAGCGGGCCTGCGCGGTGGCCAGGTCGCCCGCGGTGACCGCGGCATAAAGGTCCAGGCACGGCGCTGCGCGCAGGTTGGGCGCCGCGGTGCACCAGCCGGCCGCTCCGGCCCGCAGCGCGTCGAGCACCAGCGGGTTGCTGCCGTTGAAGAACGGCAGGCGTCCATCCGACAGCTTGGCGATCCGCAGCATCCGGGTCAGGTCCCCGGTGGACTCTTTGACCATGGTGACGTGCTCGATGGTCTCGAACATGCTCACCAGCAGCTCGGGGCTCATGTCCACGCCGGAGGTGGCCGGGTTGTTGTAGGCGACGATGTCGACGTCGACGGCGTCGGAGACGGCCGCGTAGTGGGTGGTGATCTCCCGCTCGGAGAGCTTCCAGTACGACACCGGTGCGACCATCACCGCGTCGGCGCCGGCCTGTGCGGCGTAGCGGGCCCGGCGCACGGTCTTCGCGGTGGTCAGGTCCGACACCCCGACCAGCACCGGCAGCCGCCCGGCGACCGCCGCGATCGAGGCGTCCACACATGTGTCGAACTCATCCTCGTCGAGGTAGGCGAGCTCGCCGGTGCTGCCCAGCGGGGCGATGGCGTGCACGCCGGCGTCGACAAGCCGGTCGATGACGGCGGTCAACACGGCGGTGTCGATACCGCCGTCGGTGAAGGGCGTGATCGGATAGCCGATGACGCCGTGCAACGGTGCTGCCACAGGGATGCTCCTTGGTTATCGGGTGATCGCGTCGGGGTGGGCGGCCAGCGCGCGACGAGCGTAGTAGGCGAAGTTGGCCGCGCTGCGGTTGGGCAGCAGCGTCCAGTCGTGGGCTTCGCGGGCCAGTTTTTCGGGGAGTTCCTTGATGGTGCCGGCGGCCATGGCGGCCAGCTGCAGCGCGGCGGCCCGTTCGATCAGCACCGCCAGCGAGCACGCCTCCTCCACGCTGGCGCCGGCAACGATCTGACCGTGGTGGGCCAACAGGATCGCCTTCTTGTCCCCGATGGCAGCCGAGATGATCTCGCCCTCCTCGTTGCCGACCGGCACCCCCGGCCAGCTCGGCAGGAACGCGCAGTCGTCGTAGAGCGGGGTGGTGTCCATGTGCGAGATCACCAGCGGTGTCTCCAGCATCGACAGCGCCGCCACGTGGAACGGATGGGTGTGCACGATGCACTGCACATCGGGGCGCGCCCGGTAGATCCAGCTGTGGAACCGGTTGGCGGGGTTGGCCATTGCAGCGGAGCCGGGGCTTTCGATGACGTTGAGGTCTTCGTCGACCAGCAGCAGGTTGTCCTCGGTGATCTCGTCGAAACCCAGGCCCAGCCGCTGGGTGTAGTAGGTGCCGGGCGCCTCGGCGCGGGCGGTGATCTGCCCGGCCAGCCCGGAGTCGTGGCCGCGATCGAACAGCGCCCGGCAGGTCAGTGCCAGTTTCTGGCGGGTCGTCCACCGATCCGGGGTGAAGTTTTCCGCGAAGCGGCGCTCCGCGCGCTGCATCAGGTCGGACTTGGAATCGTCGAACGTGGTGCCCATGGCAGCTCCTCCGCTGGCAACAATGACACCAGCCTATGCGATAGGACACCTTGTGTCATATGGCTGTGTCATCATGGCGCCATGACGGCACTGTTGCGCACCATCCGCAAACAGCGGGGGCTCACCCTCGAAGGACTCGCCGAACGGACCGGCCTGACCAAGAGCTACCTGTCGAAGATCGAACGCGGCCGCAGCACGCCGTCCATCGCGACCGCCCTCAAGGTGGCCCAGGCCCTCGACGTCGATGTGACACAACTGTTCTCCGAACGCGGCGACCAGGACAAGATCGCCGTCGACCGGGCCGCCGATCGCACCACCGACCGGCAGCGCTACCGGGCACTGGCGTCGGGGATGCTGGGAAAGGCGATGTCCCCGTTCGTGGTCCGGCCCAGCGGTCGCACCGCTCGCGACGCTTATCCGCTGCACTCACTTCATCGGGGCCAGGAGTTCGTGTTCGTCCACACCGGAACCGTTCGGCTGGAGTACGGCGACGAGACCTGGACGTTGACGGCCGGCGACAGCGCCTACTTCGACGCGTCGATGAGCCACCGCATCCGCGCGGTGGGCAACGGGACGGCCGAGGTCGTGGTCGTCGCCGCCGACGAAACCGGCGGCCCGCGGTGAGCACCGAGCTGCTGTTCTCCTACGGGACACTGCGGCAACCCGAGGTGCAACGCAGCACCTTCGGCCGCGAAGTCGACGGCCGCCCCGACGCGATCGTCGGCTATGAGCTCCACTACGTGACGATCACCGACCCGCACGTGGTGGCGCTCAGCGGCAGCGACCGTCATCCGATCCTGCGGCGTTCGGACGCCCCGGACAGCTTTGTCCCCGGCACGGTGTTCGCGATCAGCGCGGCGGAGTTGGCGGCCGCCGACGACTACGAGGTCGATGCCTACCGGCGTATCTCGGTGCCGCTGCGCTCCGGTGCGTCGGCCTGGGTGTATGTGTTCGCCGACTGAGCTACCAGGGACGGGTCGAGCAGGTCACGCCGCTGCCGCCCTGCTGGGACACCACCACTTCGCCGTCGACGGCGATCTCGCAGTGGAATTCGGGGTTGATCCGTAAGCCCCCGCTGGCGGTGACCAGCGCCCACTGGCCCGGGTCGGCCAGCGTGGTGGTGTAGACCAGCGGCTGTCC
>CAYNJD010000223.1:0-5823 GCA_964397355.1 uncultured Mycobacterium sp.
GACTCCAAGAAGCTCTCCGATGAGGCCAGCGAGAAGCTGGTCGAGGTCATCAACCAGTTCAAGAAGGGCTTCGCCGCCACCGACGGCAGTTCGGTGGTGCCCGACGAACACGTTGAGGCGCTCGACGAGGACAAGCTCGGCAAGGAAGCGGTGCAGGTCCGCAAGGCCGCACCGGTGAAGAAGAAGTAACTCCGCTATGGCAGCCACACTTCGGGAATTACGCGGGCGAATCCGCTCAGCCGGGTCGATCAAGAAGATCACCAAGGCCCAGGAGCTGATCGCCACCTCGCGTATCGGCCGGGCGCAGGCCCGGCTCGAAACGGCGCGGCCGTACGCCATCGAGATCACCCGGATGCTCACGACACTGGCCGCTGAGGCGGCGCTGGATCACCCCTTGCTGGTCGAGCGCAGCGAGCCCAAGCGGGCGGGTGTCCTGGTGGTGTCGTCCGACCGCGGGCTGTGTGGCGGATACAACGCCAACGTCTTCCGCCGGGCCGAGGAGCTGTTCTCGCTGCTGCGCTCGGAGGGCAAGGATCCGGTGCTCTACGTCGTCGGCCGTAAAGCGCTGGCCTACTACAGCTTCCGGAATTGGGATGTCACCGACTCGTGGACTGGCTTCTCCGAGCAGCCGACCTACGAGAACGCCGCGACGATCGCCTCCACGCTGGTCGATGCGTTCATGTCCGGCGTCGACGACGACGGCGACCACCCCGGCGCCGACGGAACGCTGGGCGTCGACGAATTGCACATCGTGTCCACCGACTTCCGCTCGATGCTGTCGCAGTCGGCCGAGGCGCGGCGGATCGCCCCGATGCTGGTCGAATACGTCGGCGAGGAGAGCGGCCCGCGGACGCTGTACTCCTTCGAGCCGGACGCCACCACATTGTTCGACTCGCTGTTGCCGCGGTATCTGACCACCCGTGTCTACGCGGCGCTGCTCGACTCGGCGGCCTCGGAGCTGGCGTCGCGCCAGCGCGCCATGAAGTCGGCGACCGACAACGCCGACGACTTGATCAAGGCGCTGACACTAGAGGCCAACCGCGAACGTCAGGCCCAGATCACCCAGGAAATCAGCGAAATCGTCGGCGGTGCGAACGCGCTCGCCGACGCCGCCCGGTAAGCCCCCAAGGAAGCGAAGAAGATAATGACTGTTACCGCTGACAAGACAACCGCCGGCCGCGTGGTGCGCGTAACCGGCCCCGTCGTCGACGTCGAGTTCCCCCGGGGCGCGGTGCCCGAGCTGTTCAACGCGCTGCACGCCGACATCACCTTCGAGGAGCTGGCGAAGACGCTGACCCTCGAGGTGGCTCAGCACCTGGGCGACAACCTGGTCCGCACTATCTCGATGCAGCCCACCGACGGCCTGGTGCGTGGCACTGAGGTCACCGACACCGGCGCGGCGATCTCGGTGCCGGTCGGCCACGAGGTCAAGGGCCACGTGTTCAACGCCCTGGGTCACTGCCTGGACAAGCCGGGCTACGGCGAGGACTTCGAGCACTGGGGCATCCACCGCAAGCCGCCGGCCTTCGACGAGCTGGAACCCCGCACCGAGATGCTGGAGACCGGCCTCAAGGTCGTCGACCTGCTGACCCCGTACGTGCGTGGCGGCAAGATCGCGCTGTTCGGTGGTGCCGGTGTGGGCAAGACAGTGCTGATCCAGGAGATGATCAACCGCATCGCCCGCAACTTCGGTGGTACCTCGGTGTTCGCCGGCGTGGGTGAGCGCACCCGTGAGGGCAACGACCTGTGGGTCGAGCTCGAGGACGCCAACGTGCTCAAGGACACCGCGCTGGTGTTCGGCCAGATGGACGAGCCGCCGGGCACTCGTATGCGGGTGGCGCTGTCGGCCCTGACCATGGCCGAATGGTTCCGCGACGAAGCGAACCAGGACGTGCTGCTGTTCATCGACAACATCTTCCGGTTCACCCAGGCCGGTTCGGAGGTCTCGACGCTACTGGGCCGCATGCCCTCGGCGGTGGGCTACCAGCCCACGCTTGCCGACGAGATGGGTGAGCTGCAGGAGCGGATCACCTCGACCCGCGGTCGGTCCATCACCTCGATGCAGGCCGTGTACGTGCCCGCCGACGACTACACCGACCCGGCGCCGGCGACCACGTTCGCGCACCTGGACGCGACCACCGAGCTCTCCCGTGCGGTGTTCTCCAAGGGCATCTTCCCGGCGGTGGACCCGCTGGCGTCCAGCTCGACGATTCTGGACCCCGGCGTGGTCGGCGACGAGCACTACCGCGTCGCCCAGGAGGTCATCCGGATCCTGCAGCGGTACAAGGACCTGCAGGACATCATCGCGATCCTCGGTATCGACGAGCTGTCCGAGGAGGACAAGCAGCTGGTCGGCCGGGCGCGGCGCATCGAGCGGTTCCTGAGCCAGAACATGATGGCGGCCGAGCAGTTCACCGGCCAGCCCGGCTCGACGGTGCCGCTCAAGGAGACCATCGAGGCGTTCGACCGGTTGACCAAGGGCGACTTCGACCACCTGCCGGAGCAGGCGTTCTTCCTCATCGGCGGCCTCGACGACCTGGCCAAGAAAGCCGAGAGCCTTGGCGCCAAGCTGTGATGACCATCATCGAGTCGCGGAAGGCGGTGTGAGATGGCCGAGATAGACGTCGACATCGTCGCCGTCGACCGCAAGGTGTGGTCGGGCAAGGCGACGTTCATCTTCACCCGGACCACCGTCGGTGAGATCGGGATTTACCCGCGGCACATTCCGCTGGTCGCCGAGCTCGTCGACGACGCCATGGTGCGGGTGGATCGCGTCGACGAGGACGAGCTGCGGCTGGCCGTGCACGGCGGTTTCCTGTCGGTGACCGACGAGGGCGTCAGCATCCTGGCCGAATCCGTCGACTTCGCCGCGGAGATCGACGAGTCGACAGCCCGACACGACGCCAACTCCAACGACCCGAAGTTGGCCGCGCAGGGCCGCGCCAGGCTGCGGGCCCTGGGTGTGATCGACTAGCGGGGGCATGAAGCGATGAGCACGCCCATGATCTGCATGGTCGTGCTGGTCGCCGTGTTGCTTGGCGCCGTCATCGCGCTGAGCTACCGGCTGTGGAAGCTGCGCCAGGGTGGTACGGCCGCGATCATGCGCGACCTGCCGGCGGTCGGCGGCCACGGCTGGCGCCACGGGGTGGTGCGCTATCGCGGCGGCGAAGCCGCGTTCTACCGGCTTTCCAGTGTGCGGCTGTGGCCGGACCGTCGGCTGTCGCGCCGCGGCGTGGACGTGGTGTCGCGGCGTGCACCGCGCGGTGACGAATTCGACATCATGACCGACGAGATCGTGGTGCTGGAACTGTCCGACACCACTCAGGAGCGCCGGGCGGGCTTCGAGATCGCGCTGGACCGCGGCGCCCGGACCGCGTTCCTGTCCTGGCTGGAGGCGCGCCCGTCGCGGCGGTCCCGCCGCCATAGTTACTGAGCGGACGAAACCACCTGGCGCGACTTACTTTTGGGGACGATCGGTCCGGTCGCCACCGGGCTGCCAGAGCACATCACCGTCGGCGTTGGCCACCCGGCACAGCACGAACATCAAGTCCGACAACCGATTCAGATATTTCGCCGGCAACACCGACACACCGTTCGGGTGGGCGTCGACCGCCGCCCACGCCGACCGCTCGGCCCGGCGCACCGCGGTGCGGGCCACGTGCAGCAGCGCCGACAGCGGTGAGCCACCCGGCAGGATGAACGAGTTCAACGGGGCCAATTGCTCGTTGTACTCGTCGCACCAGGCCTCGACGCGGTCGATGTAATCGGCGGTGATCCGCAGCGGCGGGTACTTCGGGTTTTCGGCCACCGGGGTGGCCAGATCCGCGCCGGTGTCGAACAGATCGTTCTGGACGTGCAGCAGTGTGGCGTTCACCGCATCGGTGGGTTTGCCGAGCGCGAGCGCAACGCCGATAGCGGCATTGGCCTCCTCGCAGTCGGCGTAGGCCACCAGGCGGGGATCGGTCTTGGGGACGCGGGAGAAGTCGCTCAATCCCGTCGTGCCGTCGTCGCCGGTACGGGTGTAAACGCGGGTGATGTGCACGGCCATGGTCAAACCGTACCGGGGTCGGTGGCCGGTGTGATCTTGGCCTCGAGCTTGGTGGCGACCGGCGTCGGAATTATTCGGGATCGGGCCCGAGTCCTCACTACACTGACGCGCGTGGGTGAGCGTTTCGTGGTTACCGGCGGGAACCGGTTGTCCGGTGAAGTCGCTGTCGGAGGCGCCAAGAACAGCGTGCTGAAACTGATGGCCGCGGCGCTGTTGGCGGAGGGCACCAGCACCATTACCAATTGCCCGGACATCCTCGACGTGCCGTTGATGGCCGAAGTCCTGCGCGGCCTGGGTGCCCACGTCGAGCTCGACGGAACCACCGTGCGGATCACGTCGCCGGATGAACCCAAATACGACGCCGACTTCGCCGCGGTGCGCCAGTTCCGGGCCTCGGTCTGTGTGCTCGGGCCGCTGGTGGGCCGCTGTCTGCGGGCCAAGGTCGCACTGCCCGGCGGCGACGCGATCGGGTCCCGGCCGCTCGACATGCATCAGGCCGGCCTGCGGCAGTTGGGCGCCACCTGCAATATCGAGCACGGCTGCGTGGTCGCCCACGCCGACGCGCTGCGCGGCGCCGAGATCCAGCTGGAGTTCCCCTCGGTGGGGGCCACCGAGAACATCTTGATGGCTGCGGTTCTAGCCGAGGGCGTCACGACCATCCACAACGCCGCGCGCGAGCCCGACGTCGCCGACCTGTGCAACATGCTGAACCAGATGGGTGCGCAGATCGAGGGCGCCGGCTCGCCGACCCTGAAGATCACCGGGGTGCCGCGGCTGCACCCGACCGAGCACGAGGTGATCGGGGACCGGATCGTTGCGGCGACCTGGGCCATCGCCGCGGTGATGACCCGCGGCGACAGTGCGGTGACCGGTGTCGACCCGGCCCACCTGCAGCTCGTGCTGCACAAGTTGCACGATGCGGGTGCGACCGTCACCCAGTCCGACAACGGCTTCCGGGTCGTCCAGTACGAACGCCCCAAGGCCGTCAACGTCGCCACGCTGCCGTTTCCGGGATTTCCCACCGACCTGCAGCCGATGGCGATCGGCATGGCGGCCATCGCCGACGGCACATCGATGATCACCGAAAACGTCTTCGAGGCCCGGTTCCGGTTCGTCGAGGAGATGATCCGGTTGGGCGCCGACGCCCGCACCGACGGCCACCACGCGGTGGTCCGCGGGCTGCCGCAACTGTCCAGTGCGCCGGTATGGGCCTCCGACATCCGGGCCGGCGCCGGTTTGGTGCTTGCGGGCCTGGTCGCAGACGGTGACACCGAGGTGCACGACGTCTACCACATCGACCGGGGCTACCCGTTGTTCGTGGAGTACCTGGCCGGTCTCGGCGCCGAAATCGAGCGTGTAAGATAGGACAGGCCGGCGCCCCGTACGCGGATCGTCGAGCAGTCTGGAAGACCTTCCGGTAGCCCCGAAAACGTCGGAGTTGACTCGACTCCGGCAACCGAGTAGCATAGCGGGGTTGCCTGAAACCGGGCGTGTTGTTTGAGAACTCAATAGTGTGTTTGGTTGTTTTTGTTTGTTGTTGTTTTTGCCATGCCCTTGGCGCCCCGTGTTGGGGGTGTGGTGTTGTTTTTTGTCGGTTTTTCGGAACTGATGTTTTCGGGATTTTTTTCTGAACAGGTTTTGTTTGGAGAGTTTGATCCTGGCTCAGGACGAACGCTGGCGGCGTGCTTAACACATGCAAGTCGAACGGAAAGGCCCCTTCGGGGGTGCTCGAGTGGCGAACGGGTGAGTAACACGTGGGTGATCTGCCCTGCACT
>CAYNJD010000224.1:0-5806 GCA_964397355.1 uncultured Mycobacterium sp.
TCAACGACTCGATCACCGAGGCCGATGCGGTCAGCATGCTCGCCCAGCACCTGATCACCAAGCCGGTGTTCGACGCGCTGTTCGCCGGGCACGACTTCGCTTCCCACAACCCGATCTCCAAGACGATGCAGAAGATGGTCGACACCCTCGGCGGCACCGGGCTGGAAGCCGAGACCGCCAAGCTGGAAGGGTTCTACGAGTCCGTCCGCCGCCGCGCATCCGAGGTCACGAGCGCAGAAGGCAAGCAGCAGGTGATCGCCGAGCTGTACGAGAAGTTCTTCCGCATCGGCTTCAGGAAGCAGTCCGACGCCCTCGGCATCGTCTACACCCCCACCGAGATCGTCGACTTCATCCTGCGCGCCGCCGACACCGTGTCCCGCAAGCACTTCAGCCGCGGCCTCACCGATGAGGGTGTGCACGTCCTCGACGGGTTCACCGGTACCGGCACCTTCATCACCCGGCTGATGGAATCTGGGCTGATCACCGCCAAAGACCTTCAGCGCAAATACTCGGTCGAACTGCACGCCAACGAGATCATGCTGCTGGCCTACTACATCGCCGCGGTCAACATCGAGACCACCTACCACGCGCTCGCAGGCAAGACCGCCGGGGTTGACGACTACGAGCCGTTTCCGGGGATCGTGCTCGCCGACACCTTCCAGATCAGCGAAGCGGGCGACTCGATGGACCGCATCATGTTCCCCCACAACAACGCCCGCATCGAGTCCCAGCTAGAGACCCCGATCAACGTCATCATCGGCAACCCGCCCTACTCGGTCGGACAGACCAGCGCAAATGACTTGAACGCGAACGTGAAATACCCGACGCTAGACGGGCGGATTGCAGAGACCTACGCCAACCGATCCACTGCTCGCAGCCAGCGAACCCTCTACGACTCTTACATCCGGGCATTCCGTTGGGCGACAGACCGGATCGGAGACAAAGGTGTTGTCGCGTTTGTGTCAAACGGGGGCTGGATCGACGGAAATACAGCTGACGGCGTTCGGCTGTCCCTAGCCGCTGACTACGCCGAGGTATACGTCTATAACCTCCGCGGCAATATGCGAAAGCCCAACTGGAAGGAAGAAGGCGGCCAGGTCTTTGGTGCCGGTTCGCAGGCCACGATTGCCATCTGGATCGGTGTCAAATATCCACAACAAACTGGCCTTTGCCAGGTCTTCTACCGCGACATCGGCGACTTCCTCAGCCGTGAAGAGAAACTTCGGCTTGTCAAGAATAGCGAACTAGATGACCCCAACTGGCAGGTCATCACCCCTAACGCACAAGGAGATTGGGTCAACCAGCGCGATGAGAGGTTCAATACTTGGCCGATTATCGGAGACAAGAAGGGGGCACAGGCGACTCCCATCTTTGCGACGTACTCGTTGGGACTCGCTACCGGACGAGATGCTTGGTGCTACAACTCATCCAAAGATCTACTCGCCACAAACGCCCGTACTTTGATCGACACCTACGAAACCGCCCGACACGCCTTTCCAGCCCAGCCCACCGGCCGAGCGACCGAAGATGTCGTCAACGAGTTCCTTGACGAGAACCCCAAGTACCGGAAGCTAGACTGCATCAGCTGGAATCGCAACGCAAAACAAGACCTCGCCGTTGGCCGGCCGTATGCCTACCACGCTGACGCGATTGTCACGGCGTCTTACAGGCCGTTTGTCAAGCGGCACTGCTATTTCCACCGTGACATGAACGCCATGCTCTACCAGCTTCGTACGATGTTTCCCACTGCAAAGCAAGGCAACCTGGGCTTCTGCTTGATGGGCGATGCGCCTGATGCGATTGCGGTCCTCATGGTCGAATCACTACCTGATCTCAACTTCTTCGGTTTCGGCGGCCAGTTCTTCCCCCGCTGGACCTACGAGAAGGTCGAATCATCTGACGGTGAGTTGGCACTCGACACCAGCAGTGGTGAGACCGACGAGCACGGCTATCGCCGCATCGACAACATCACCAACGCAATCCTCAAGCTGTACCGCGAGGCCATCGACGAGAAGGTGACCAAGGACGACATCTTCTACTACGTCTATGGGCTGCTGCATGACCCTGCCTACCGGGAGAAGTACGCCGCGGACCTGAAGAAGGTGCTGCCGCACATCCCGACACCGGAGAGCCGGGAGCAGTTCGGCCAGTTCGCCGATGCAGGCCGAAAGCTGGCCGAGCTGCACGTCAACTACGAAGCCGTTGAGCCGTATCCGCTTGACGTGCAAGTCAAGGCTGGGGCCAAGCCCGGAGACCGCGAGACGTGGCGAGTCGAGAAGATGAAGTGGAAGTCGAAGACCGACCACTCGGCCATCATCTACAACAGGAAGGTCACCGTGACGGGCATCCCCGATGACGCCGAGCGGTACATGCTGGGCTCACGGTCCGCACTTGCCTGGCTCATCGACCGGTACCAAGTAAAGGCCGACAAGGCGTCGGGCATCGTCAATGACCCGAACGACTGGTGCGACGAGCACGACGACCCGACCTACATCGTCGACCTGATCAAGAAGGTCACCACGGTCAGCATCGAGACCATGAAGATCGTCGATCAGCTCAGCGCAGCAACGCCCGACCGCTAGAGGTTCGACCACGGTTCGTCGTCCTCGTCGGCAGGGTGACCGCTAGACCGCCCAGCGTCCACGCTGTCGCCTTGGACCAGATCGACCGTGCCATCGACTACCGGGTGGCCGTTCGGCACCTGGCCGTCGGCCTTGGCCAGCATCACATCCCGCATCAGGTCTACGGCCACCGCGGACCCGCCCGGAAGCTGCGCTATCGCCTCCGCCAGCATGTGGGAGTCCATGCGGCCCACCAGCTCTACGAACTGCTCGGCGAACTCCACCGAGGTGATCTGCTCGACGGCAACCTTGGATGGCGAGTCCAGCCCGAATAAACGGGCACGGCGTTCCATCACCTTGAGCACCATCTTCCCGGCGTCCAGATCGCCGGCCAGCGCAGCCGCCCAGTGGGTCCTTTGAAGTTCGTCGAGGCGTTCGCCTTCGATGTACCGCATCTCTGCCACTTCTTCGGCCTCGGTGCGGTCCAGCAGTCGGGTGACGGCATAGCGAGCCGATGACTCGTCTGCCCACTCCAGCCGTTCCGCAATCACCCGGTAGGGCAACCCTTCCCGCCTCATAGCCAGAGCCTTGAGGGCGCGCTCCCGTTCGGCGGGCTGCCGTTTCGATTTACTGGGCATGGCGGGTGTTCTCCTTCGAGTCGGGCAGCGATTGATCGGGCACGGGCAATAGTCGCGCCACCCACAGCACCCGTGTCTGGGGTCGTGGCGCGGCTGGCGCGACTGCGAAGTCAGCCCCAGCTGAGCCACTACGTTTACGCAGGTCAAGTTCAGTTGTGCCAATCGAGCCGCGATTCTGAGACACAAGGATGGTGTTTGTCACGGCTGGCACAGCTGTGACGATCACGAACCCGCCTCCACATCCGGTTTGCCAGCGGTGTCCATTCCGGGGTCACGGCTGGACGGCTCGGCGAGCTGGCCGTCCGCGCCGACGGGGATACCGCCCAGCAGCCTCCAGTGCGTTTTCCGCGGGAACCCGACCGAGACGTAATCCAGGCGGTTTTTCCCGTTGAGCTTCTTCGCCGCGCGCGCCAGGCTGCGCTCACCGATCCCGTCTGCCTTGCCCGCCGCCTTCACGTCCTTGCTCAGCGTCTGGCCGTGCTCGGTGAGGTAGTCCTCAAGCCACTGCTCCGCCTCGGTGGCCTCCGCGGAATCGGTGTCGTCGTCGCGACCGTGAAACGCCTCCCCGATGAGGTCACGCGATGTCTTACCCACCGGCTCGACGTACTCCAGTTTGGGCACCGTGCCGTCGCTGTCGTCGCTGGGCGGGAAGTGCGGCACCGAGACGATGCGGAAACGGGTGGCCTCCACTTGTCCTGCGATATTGGATTTCTCCGGCCCGATCAGTACGCAGTCGGGGTTATCGGGGTCAGCCTGAGCGAACAGTGTTGAGCGGGCTTTCTTCCGCAGTTCGGATGTAATGCCGTACTTGTCCCTGGCGTTGGCTGTCGGTGCCCGGTTGGTGTGGGTGAGCAGCATCACCGACGCCCTGGTGGTGGCCGCGAACTCGGTCCACGGGTGGAGGGCCTGCCGCGCCTGTTGCGGGTCGCGAACCTGTAACCCGGCCGGGACCGTGTCCAGCCAGGCGTCGACAATCACCATTGCCGGGGTGACCTCGGCGTCGTACAGCACTTCCAGGTGGTTGGGGAAAGTCGGTGCCCCACTGCCGTCCGGTTCCACGCAGACGATGTGAACGTGGTCGAAGTCGGCGCCGCTGACTTCCAGCCGGGGTCGGACCGCGGTGGCCCAGTCGTCCTCCGTCAAGGCAAGGAACACGTGCTGGGGTTCACGGGAGGGGATGCCGTACTCGGCGCACGGCTTGCCGGTGGTGACGTAGGTGATCAACCACACCCAGAACAGGGACTTTCCGATGCCCTCGTCACCGACCAGCAGGGTTACCGCGGCGGCCGGCACCTGCCCCCTGGCAAGCCATTCCAGAGCCGCTGACGGCTTCATGGAACCTGCCGCCCACACCTGGGGGAGTTCGGCCGCGGTATCGCCGTTGCGGGCAGCTTTCCAATCCTCGGCCTCCCACTTGCTGACGATGCGTACGGTGGCAGCGTCGGTGGCCGTCGTCGCGGTGGACAGCGCCTTCACCGCGTCGACCGGTGCCTTGAAGTCCCGTACGAGTGCCGAAGCAGTGAACTTCACCGCCTTGCTGCGGTATCTGCCTCCGCCGCTCAGTTGGACCGTCACGGCGTCGCGGGCGTTCGCGATGGCGTTCGCAGCCCATTGGTGCCCTGATTCTGCGGCCTCTAGCACCGTGGACAGGGCGTACTGTTCCAGCAGCGGTGGAAGACCGTGGTCGAGGGCCAAGGCTACGTATCCGCTGCCCGCGATCTTGTTCTTGGCGACCATCGACGGGTCGAGGCCTCTGAACTTAGCCGCCCCTTCCACGGTGGGCACCTGGCCGGCGGTGAGCAGCTTCCGTGCGATCAAGGTCTTGGTCGTGACCACGTGATCGGTCATGGACGCCAACGCGGCCAGGTGATCGCGCGGGACGTTCGGTGTCGCTTCAATCAGTTTCGCCGCGTGCGCACACCACAGGTGGGTGGCCGGTTCGGCATTGCGTTCCCGCCGACGCTGTTCCCCCTTGGCATAGGGGTTCTCATCGCTGCTCGCACCGGTAGAATCGGCGGTGTTCATAGGTCATATGGCCTTCCTGCCCCCGCCCCGGTCCACTTGGGCGGGGGCATTGTTTTGTGGTGGGGTCAGTCGCCGCCGTTGAGCATCCGCAGCAGCGCAGCCGTCGGTACCTTGACGCGACGATCACCGACTCTGATAACCGGGAGCCGACCTTCACGGGCCATCGAGTAGGCGTAGGCGCGGGACACGCCGAGAGCCTGGGCGGCCTGCTCGACGCTGAGGGTCGGTGGCCCGCAACGCAGTTCGTCCAATGCGGGCAGGTCGGTGTCTTTTGCGGTCGTCATGCAGACAGCGTGCACGATCATGTGATAATCGTCTAGACAGATCGTTATTATTCTGGTTATCGTGTTTCGGTGAGCACCAATAACCCCGACCGCCGTCCCATCACCGGCGACGTGATCCCCGACAGCATCCGCCGGGTGTCCGGCATTCCGGGCGGCGACGGCGTGATCGAGATGGCACTGGTCGGCTTCCCCTGCCTGTACCGGGTCCGCATCGACCGCAGCGGACCTGCCCCACGGCTCGCGGAACTCCACGTCATCGCCGACGACGACACCGACATCAGCTCAACAACCATCCGCC
>CAYNJD010000225.1:0-5805 GCA_964397355.1 uncultured Mycobacterium sp.
CGGGGCGCTGACGGCGCTGCCGGTGGTCGGGGTCGCCCTCGGCGCGCTGGCCGCGGCGATCGCCTGGGCCGGCGGGCACGTGTTCGGCCCGGCCAATCCGCTGACCGGCCTGCTCACGGTGGCCGCGCTGTTAACCGCGACCCGCGGGCTGCACATCGACGGGGTGGCCGACACCGCCGATGGCCTCGGTTGCTACCGGCCCGCCCCGCAGGCGCTGCAGGTGATGCGCGACGGAGCGACCGGCCCGTTCGGGGTGGTCGCGGTGGTGCTGGTGATCGGATTGCAGGCGGCGGCGTTTTCGATGCTGACCGCGGCGGGAATCGTCGTCGCGGTCTGCTCGGGCCGGGTGGCGGCCGTGCTGGCCTGCCGGCGTTCGGTGCCCGCTGCGGCGGGCAGCACGCTGGGCGCGGGCGTGGCGGGCAGTCAGCCGCTGCCGGTGGCGGTCGGCTGGGTGGTGGCGCTCGCCGCCGCCTCGACGCTGGCCGGTGCGGCGCCGTGGCACGGGCCGGTCGCGGTCGCGTTGGCCCTGGGCGGCGCGATGCTGCTGGTCAGGCGCTGTGTGCGGCGGCTGGGCGGCGTCACCGGCGACGTGCTGGGTGCCGCCGTCGAGTGGGCTACCGCGATGACCGCGGTGTTGCTCGCCGCGCTCTGACTGTCGGGAAGATCACACATTTCTCCGGGCTTATAGACATTTCTCCCGCCCCCCGTCCCATTTTCGATGTACGTCTGTCAAAATGGAATCAGCATTAACATAGCGTCCGCGGGAGGGGACACCGAATGGCACGTCACCACAACTACAGCAAGAGGAGTCGGGAATCCCGCAAAGCGAAGACCGAGGGCGCCGGCGATCAACCGGACTACCCCGACCTCGATGACCTGACCGGCGAGGATTGGCACGCGCGCGATGACGAACCGGCCGGCCCGCCGGACCCGCTGCGCTGAGCCCCGGCCGGCTCAGTCCAGCCGGGCCATCCAGCCGTGGGTGTCGGCGAAGGTGCCGCGCTGGATCCCGGTCAGGGTGTCGCGCAACGCCATGGTGACCTCACCGGGCTGCCCGTCGGCGATGGTGAACTCGCCGTCCGCGGACTTGACCTGCGACACCGGGGTGATGACCGCCGCGGTGCCGCAGGCGAAGACCTCGGTGATCTCGCCGGACGCGGCCTTCTTCTGCCATTCTCCGACGTCGATCTTTCGTTCCTCCACCGCGAAACCGGCATCGGTTGCCAACTGCAGCAACGAATCCCGCGTGATACCGGGCAACAGGGAGCCGGACAGTTCCGGTGTGACCAGCCGCGCCGAACCGCCGGTGCCGAACACGAAGAACAGGTTCATCCCGCCCATCTCTTCGACGTAGCGCCGCTCCAGCGCGTCGAGCCAGACCACCTGGTCGCAGCCCTGCTCGGCGGCCTGCGCCTGCGCCACCAGCGACGCGGCGTAGTTGCCGCCGAATTTGGCCGCCCCGGTGCCGCCCGGGCAGGCCCGCACGTACTCCGTCGACAGCCAGACGCTCACCGGTTTGATGCCGCCCTTGAAGTACGCGCCGGCCGGTGAGGCCATCACCAGGCAGCGGTATTCGTTGGCCGGGCGTACCCCCAGCCCCGGCTCGGTGGCGAAGATGAAGGGCCGAAGGTACAGCGACTCCTCGCCGCCGGCCGCCGGCACCCAGGCGGAGTCGACGGCAATCAGTTGCCGCAGCGACTCGATGAACAGTTCGTCGGGAAGCTCCGGGATCGCCAGCCGGCGAGCCGATGCGCGCATCCGGGCGGCGTTGGCCTCGGGCCGGAACGACACGATCTCCCCGTCCGTCCAGCGGTAGGCCTTCAGTCCCTCGAACACTTCCTGCGCGTAGTGCAGCACGACCGCCGAGGGGTCCAGTTCGATCGGCCCGTAGGGCATGACCCGGGCGTTGTGCCAACCGGTGTCGACGTGGTAGTCGATCGACACCATGTGGTCGGTGTGGTACTTGCCGAAACCCGGCTCGGCCAAAATGGATTCGCGTACCTCGTCGGGGGTCGGGTTCGCCGTGACCGACACGTGGAACTCGAGGAGGCCGCTTGTCATGCAGCGATTGTATATGCGGTGCGCTAGCGGGTTTTTGCCGTCACGAACGGCGGCCGCACCACCTCGCACCCGACCGGACGGCCGCGCACGTCGACGGTGAGCTGCGCACCGTCCTCGATCCCGGCGCCGGCGTCGATCAGCGCCAGGGCGATACCGGCTTTCAGTGTCGGCGAGAAGGTTCCCGAGGTGGTGATCCCGACCTGGCGGTCGCCGTCGAGCACCGTCAAGTCGGCCCGCAACACGCCCCGGCCGGTCGCGCGCAGCCCGCGCAGCAGCCGCTGCGGTCCGGCCGCCTTCTCCGCCTGCAGCGCCTCGCGGCCGAAAAACGCCTCCTTCTTCCAGCCGATCGCCCAGCCGCAGCGGGCCTGCAGCGGCGAGATCTCCGCTGACAGCTCGTGGCCGTGCAGCGGGTAGCCCATCTCGGTGCGCAGTGTGTCGCGGGCCCCCAGACCGGCCAGCTCTCCCCCGGCCTGCGCGACCGCCGCCACCAGCGCGTCGAACACCACCCCCGCCGACTCCCACACCGGCAGCAGCTCGTAGCCGTGCTCACCGGTGTAGCCGCTGCGGCAGACCCGCACCGGCACGCCGGCGTAGTCGGCGTCCTCGAAGGCCATGTAGTCCATCGCGGTGGGCAGCCCCAAGCCGGTCAGCACCTCGGTCGATCGCGGCCCCTGCACCGCCAGCACCGCGCGCGAGCGGTGCTCGTCGGTGACGGTGACGCCCGCCGGCGCGGCCTGCTGCAGTGTGGCCACCACCGCGGCGGTGTTGGCGGCGTTGGGCACCAGGAAAATCTCGTCGTCGGCAACGTAGTAGGCGATCAGGTCGTCGATGACGCCACCGGATTCGTTGCAGCACAACGTGTATTGCGCTTTACCCGGCCCGATGCGGGCCAGGTCGTTGGTGAGCGTCGCGTTGACGAAGGCCGCCGCGCCCGGGCCGGCCACGGTCGCCTTGCCCAGGTGGCTGACGTCGAACAGCCCCACGCTGCTGCGGGTCGCGTTGTGCTCGGCGACGGTGCCGGCGTAGGACACCGGCATCAGCCACCCGCCGAACTCGGCGAAGCTGGCGCCCAGCTCACGGTGGCGGTCTTCCAGGGGTCCGTGTTGCAGTTCGCTCACGACGAGCCAGCCTAATCGGCACACTTGTGTGGGTGGTCGATTGGGACGCGCTCGAAAACGCGGGAATCGCCGACGCACGTGAGCGCGCCGGCCTGCTTGAGTACCTCGACGGTCTCGGCTTCACCGTCGAGCAGATGGCCGAAGCCGAGCGGCAGGGCCGGTTGTTCGGCCTGGCCGGTGACGTCGTGGGGCGCTCGGGTCCGCCGAGCTACACACTGCGCACCGCCGCCGAGGCGCTGGGCGTGACACTCGACGATGTCGCGCGCGCCTGGATGATGCTGGGGCTGAGCGTCGCGGACCCCGACACCCCGGCGCTGAGCCAAGCCGACGTCGACGGGCTGGGTACCTGGGTCGAGATGCGGTCCTATCTCGGGGAGCCCGTCGACGGCTTCCTGCGGGTACTGGGGGCCACGATGGCTCGGCTGGCCGAGGCCGAGTCGTCGATGATCCGGATCAGCGAGCCCAACATGTGGCTGGGCCACACCCGCAACGAGCTGCGCACCGCCCGCGCCTGGCGGTCGGTCGCCGAGTACATCCCGCGCATCGGCGCGATGATCGACGCCGTCCATCGCCAGCACCAGGTCAGCCACCGGACGTTCCTCGAGGGCCTTGCCGGCTGGCCGTCGGCGAGCATGGTGTGCGGTGTCGGGTTCGCCGACCTGACCGGGTTCACCGCGCTGACCCGCGTGCTCGACTTCGAGAATCTGGCCGCGCTGCTCACCGACTTCGGCGGCAGCGTCGCCGACGTGGTGCACGCCGACGGCGGGCGGGTGGTGAAGTTCATCGGCGACGCGGTGATGTGGGTGAGCGCCACCCCGCAGTTGCTGGCGAAGGCGGCCACCGACCTGGTCACCCACCCGAAAGCCCACCGCGTGGGTCTGCAGGTGCGTGCCGGGCTGGGCTACGGCGAGCTGCTGGCCATCAACGGCGACTACTTCGGCACCCCGGTGAACCTGGCCTCCCGGCTGGTGGACGCCGCCGCACCCGGGCAGGTGCTGGCCTGCGCCGGAGTGGTCGATGAGCTGCCCGACTGGCCCGTGGTCGGACAGGAACCGTTGACGCTCAAGGGTTTCGACGAACCCGTCACGGCATACGAGCTGGACGTGACCGTCGATCGTTAGGGTAAGTGCTCGTGAGCACCGAACCCGGACACCCCACCCCCACCGTTACCGTCGCCGACTCGCTGCCGCCCGGCAGCGACGGGGCCGCGTTGGTCGTCGCCGTCGTGTCGGCCGGCGACGAGCCCGATGAGCCCGGCCGTTCAGCGATGGTCGCCGCGACCGAGCCGGCGCTGCCCGCCGAGGCGATCGCCGAGATCGAGGCCGGCCTGGCCGCGCTGAACGCCAAGGGCGGCAGCGACCAGGTGCACCGGCTGGTGGTGGCGTCGCTGCCGGTGGCCAGTGTGCTGACCGTCGGGCTGGGCAAGGCCCGCGACTCCTGGCCGGCCGAGGTCGTCCGGCGTGCCGCGGGCACCGCGGCCCGCTCGCTCAACGGCACCGCCACGGTGATCAGCACGCTGGCCGGGCTGCCCGGCGAGGGCGTGCCGGCCGCCGCCGTCGAGGGACTGCTGCTGGGCGGCTACCGCTTCACCGCGTTCCGCACCGACAAGACCGCCCCGAAGGATCCGGGCCTGCAAGCCGTCACCGTGCTGTCCAGCGCGGCCGACGCCGAGGCGCAGGCGGCGCGCGGGGCCGACGTCGCCGCCGCGGTGGCCACTGCGCGAGACTTCGTCAACACCCCGCCGAGTCACTTGTTTCCGGCTGAGTTCGCCGACCGGGCCCGGGCGCTGGGCGAAGCCGCCGGCCTACAGGTCGAGGTGCTCGACGAGCGGGCGCTCGCCGAGGCCGGGTACGGCGGGGTGATCGGTGTCGGCAAGGGCTCGTCGCGCCCGCCGCGGCTGGTGCGGCTGGCCCACCGGCCCAAGAACGCGACGTCGCCCAAGAGGGTGGCGCTGGTCGGCAAGGGCATCACCTTCGACACCGGCGGCATCTCGATCAAGCCGGCGGCCGCCATGCACCACATGACCTCCGATATGGGTGGGGCGGCCGCGGTGATCGCGACCGTGGTGCTGGCCGCGCGCCGCGATCTGCCGATCGAGGTGATCGCCACCGTGCCGATGGCCGAGAACATGCCGTCGTCCACCGCGCAGCGGCCCGGCGACGTGCTCACCCAGTACGGCGGCACCACCGTGGAGGTGCTCAACACCGACGCGGAGGGACGGCTGATCCTCGCCGACGCGATCGTGCGGGCCTGCGAGGACGACCCGGACTACCTGATCGAGACGTCGACGCTGACCGGCGCGCAGACCGTGGCGCTCGGTGGGCGCACCCCCGGGGTGATGGGCTCCGATGAGTTCCGGGACCGGGTGGCGGCGATCTCGCAGGCCGTCGGCGAAAACGGTTGGCCGATGCCGCTGCCCGATGAACTCAAAGACGACCTGAAGTCGACGGTGGCCGACCTGGCCAACGTCAGTGGGCAGCGCTTCGCCGGGATGCTGGTCGCCGGGGTGTTCCTGCGGGAGTTCGTGGCCGACGGCGTGGAGTGGGCGCACATCGACGTGGCCGGTCCGGCCTACAACACCGCCGGCGCCTGGGGCTACACGCCCAAGGGCGGCACCGGGGTGCCG
>CAYNJD010000226.1:0-5794 GCA_964397355.1 uncultured Mycobacterium sp.
GACGAACCGGCCCGGCAGTTCCCGGTTGATGATCTTGGTGAAGATGGTGGCCATGAGCTTCAGCATATGCGCCGAGTGCCGGATTTAACGGCCGCTGCTGCGTATTATTTACAGCGAGCTGGTGTCCGTCGCACGAGCTTGCCACGCCACAGGTAGAGGAGATGAGATGTCAGCTGTCACAACATTTCTCAGCAGCCCCGAGGCGGTCGGCGTCTGGAACCTGGATACCGGACAGTCGAGTATCCGGTTCGAGAACGGCACGATGTGGGGCGCGCTGAAGGTGCGTGGCGCTTTCACCGACTTTTCCGGCACCGGCGAGATCAAGGACGCCAAGACCGTGTCCGGCCGCGTCGACATCAAGGCCGCCTCGGTCAACACCGGCCTGGGCACCCGCGACCACGACCTGCGGCGGTCGAACTTCTTCGACACCGACCGCTACCCCGACATCACCGTGGTGGTCAAGAGCGGGGAGCCCGCCGGCGCTGACGCCGCCCGGCTGGACGCCGAGTTGACCGTCAAGGGCATCACCGGCCCACTGCCGCTCAAGGTCGAAGTCACCCCGCTCGGCGACGGCGGGGTGCGGCTGACCACCGAGACGACCGTGACCCGTAAGCAGTTCGCCGTGGAGGGCAATTTTCTGGGGATGGTCGGCAACAGGACCAGGCTGAAGGCCAGCCTGGTGTTCCGGAAGGCCTAGTCCGCCGACGTTGACTCTGCGCTGAGGGCGGGTGCCTCTCGAACTTCTTCGCCCTCAGCGCAGAGTCAACGGTATTAGCGGTCGGCGTCGGTGTAGCGGATGATGCCGCGAATGTTCTTGCCGTCCAGCATGTCCTGGTAACCCTCGTTGATCTGCTCGAGTTTGTACTGGCGGGTCACCATGTCGTCGAGGTTCAGCTTGCCGACTTTGTACATCGACAGCAGCTGGGGGATGTCGTACTGCGGGTTGCCGCCGCCGAAGATGGTGCCCTGCAGGTTCTTCTGCAGCAGCGTCAACATCGAGAGGTTGAGCGTGACCTGGTTGTCCAGCATGCTGCCCATCGCGGTGAGCACGCAGGTGCCGCCCTTGGCGGTCAGGATCATGTAGTTGTCGACGTCGGCGCCGTGCACCTCACCGACGGTGACGATCACCTTCTTGGCCATCAGCCCCGCGGTGACCTCCATGATGCCGCCCATCGCGGCCATGATGTCCGGATAGACGTGGGTGGCACCGAACTTCAGCGCCTGGTCGCGCTTCCAATCCACCGGGTCGATGACGAAGACGTTGCGGGCGCCGGCGTTGACCGCCCCCTGCAGGGCCGACATGCCCACCCCGCCGACACCGATGATCGCGACGTCGTCGCCCGGCCGGATGTCGGCGGTGCGCACCGCCGAGCCGTAACCGGTGGTGACACCGCAACCCACCAGGCAGGCCACCTCGAACGGGATCGAGGGGTCGATCTTCACCACCGACGTCTTGTGCACCACCATCCACGGGGAGAAGGTGCCCAGCAGCGTCATCGGGTAGACGCCCTGGCCGCCGGCCGTCACCCGGAAGGTGCCGTCGCTGACCGCCACACCGTTGAGCAGCCCGGCACCCAGATCGCACAGGTTGCGCAGCCCCGCCTGACAGGTCGGACACCTGCCGCAGGACGGAATGAACGACAGCACCACGTGGTCGCCGGGGGCCAGGTCTTCCACTCCGGGGCCGACCTCGGTGACGACGCCGGCGCCCTCGTGCCCGCCGAGGACGGGGAAGCCGGCCATCGGGATGCTGCCGGTCATCAGGTGGTGGTCGGAATGGCACATCCCGGCCGCTTCCATCTGGATCTTGACCTCGTCCTTCTGGGGGTCACCGATCTCGATCTCCTCGACCGACCACGGCTTGTTGAACTCCCAGAGCAGCGCACCCTTTGTCTTCACCGCAAACCTGCTTTCATGTTGAATTTCCCCGACGTCGGGCAGCCCACGGCTGGAAGCCTATAGGCCGCCACCGGCCGCTGGGAAGGTTCTGCCGAACCCCCGTTTCGCGGCCGCATCACCACCGTCGGCTCAGCCGTGGTAGGAGACCTGCAGTTCTTTGACCCCGTTGATCCAGCCGGAGCGGAGTCGTTGCGGCTCGGCCAGTTTGGCGATGTCAGGCAGCTGATTGGCGATTTCGTCGAACATCAGCCGGATTTCCATGCGGGCCAGGTTGGCGCCGATGCAATAGTGCGTGCCCTGCCCGCCGAACGCCAGATGCGGGTTCGGGTCGCGCAGGATGTCGAAGCTGAACGGCCGGTCGAAGACCTCTTCGTCGTAGTTGGCCGAGCTGTAGAACAACCCGACCCGTTGCCCCTGCCCGATGGCCACCCCGCCGATCTCGGTGTCGACCTTGGCGGTGCGCTGGAAGCAGTGCACCGGGGTGGCCCAGCGGACGATCTCGTCGACCGCGGTCTCCGGTCGTTCGCGTTTGTAGAGCTCCCACTGTTCGGGGTTCTCCGCGAAGGCGTTGATACCGTGAGTCATGGCGTTGCGGGTGGTTTCGTTGCCCGCCACCGCCAACAGGATCACGAAGAACGCGAACTCGGTCTCGCCGAGCGACTCGCCGTCCATGTCGGCCTGGACCAGCCGGGTGACGATGTCGTCGGCCGGGCAGCGCCGGCGCTCCTCGGCCATGGTGTAGGCGTATCCCATCAACTCGGCGTTGGCCACGGTCGGGTCGGCGTCGAAATCCGGGTCGTCGGTGTTCATGATCGAGTTGGTCCAGTGAAACAACTTCTCCCGATCGGCCTCGGGCACCCCGATCAGATCGGCGATCGCCAGCAGTGGCAGCTTCATCGCGATGTCGTCGACGAAGTTCCCGCTGTTCTTCTCGGCGGCGGCCGCGACGATATCGTGAGCCGAGCGGGCGAGCTTCTCCTCCAGAGCGCCGACGGAGCGCGGGGTGAACAGCCGGGATACCAACTTGCGCAGCCGGGTGTGCTCGGGCGGGTCGTGATTGATCAGCAGTGCCTTGGTGAGCTCCAGCTGGTCGGCGGTGATGCCGTCGGGCAGCCGCATCACCGCTCCCTTGGCGTTGGTCGACCACACGTCGTTGTCGCGCGAGATCTCTTTGATGTGTTGGTGTTTGCTGATGACCCAGTAGCCACCGTCGCCGAAGATGTTGCTGTCCGCCGGCTGCTCGTTCCACCAGACCGGAGCGGTCTTGCGCAACTGGGCGAACTCGGTGATCGGCATGCCGTGCAGCAGCACTTCCGGATCGGTGAAGTCGAAACCCGGGCCGAAGGGACAGGCGGATTGCATTGATGTCAAGACGAACACCTCTGATTGTCGCGGGGCGCCGGACCAATATCGAACATACACATCATTGGCATGTGTATGACCTGATGTCAACCGGTTTTATGGGGAACATCGGTGACCAGCCCGCCGTCCATGACGAACTCCGACCCGGTGGCGTAAGAGGATTCGTCACTGGCCAAGAACACCACGAAGGTGGAGACCTCCTCGGATTCACCGGGCCGGCCGAGCGGGATGGTGACCATGTCTTCGGGCAGATGTTCGGTCATCGGGGTGCGGATGAAGCCCGGATGCAGTGAATTGACCCGAATGTTGTGACGCGCCAACTCAAGTGCGGCCGACTTGGACAGCCCGCGTACCGCCCACTTCGATGCCACATAGGGGTGCACCATCGGTGCGCCACGCAGGCCCTCGATGGAGGAAACGTTGATGATGGAACCGCCGCCGGCGGCGATCATCGAGTCGATGGACGCGCGCATGCCCAAAAACGTGCCGTTGAGGTTCACGTCGATGACGTTGTGCCACTGGTCCAGATCGAACTTGCGCAACGATCCGAGCGCGACGGTACCGGCATTGTTCACCAACACGTTCAGCTTCCCGTAGCGCTCGACGGCGGTGTTCACCGCGGTGGCCCACTGTTCGGGGTCCCGGACGTCGAGGTGCACGTAGGTCGCGGCGTCGCCGAGTTCGCCCGCTAGCGCCGTGCCGTCGTCGTCGAGCACGTCTCCGATGACCACCTTGGCGCCCTCGGCGACCAGCATCCGCGCGTGGGAAGCGCCCATGCCACGTGCGCCGCCGCTGATCAGGGCTACTTTCCCGTCCACACGTCCCATGTTGTCGTCAGCCTTTCGGTGATTCGGTGGTTATCCGCGCGGCACCGGCGGCCAGCGGCAGATCGAGGGTGGTGACGATGCCGGGCGGTGCCGCGACGACGGCCGGAACAGCGTTGACGACCCGCCCCACACCGGCAGCGATGGCGGAGTAGTTGTGATCGCCGCGCCGGCTGGTCGGGCGAATGTCGACGGTGTAGGACGGCTCGCCGGTGATCTCGACACGGTACGACCCGCCCGGTTGCGCCGGCTGCGCCCAGTCCGGCCGCAAGTCGCTGCGCAGCCGGGTGATGTGCTCCACCACGATCAGCGGGTGACCGTCGACGATGCCGTGGATCTCGAACTTGAGCGCGGCCACACCGCCTTTGGGGATGTGCCCGGCCGCGATATCGAAGGCCTCCGGCGCCGGCTCGCGTTCGCAGGAGTCGGTGATGGCATCCAACCTCACCCCCAGCCCGGCGGCCAGTTCACGAATCGCCGCCCCCCAGGCGATGCTCAAGATGCCGGGCTGCAGCAGCATGGGGACCTCGTCGAGGGAACTGCCGAAGCCCATCACGTCGAACATCACCTCGGCGCCGTCGTAGGTGGCGTAGTCGGCGATCTCCAGGCAGCGGATCTGCTCGACGTACTCGCAGGTGCTGGTGAACGCCAACGGCACCAGATCATTGATGAAACCGGGATCGACCCCGTTGACGTACACACTCGAACCGCCCTGCCGGGCCGCCTCTTCGACGGGGCCGATGAACTTGTCCGGGATGACGCCCCACGGGTATTGCAGTACCCCGGGGGCGGTCCCGATGACGTTGATCCCGGCCGCGAGCAGCCGGCAGACGTCACGCAGCGCGCCGGGCAGCCGGGTGTCGCCCATCGCACAGTAGACGGCGGCGTCGGGCTCGGCCGCGATGATCGCGTCGAGGTCGTCGGTGGCGGCGACACCGGTGCGGATGTCGAGGCCGGCCAGGTCGCCGGCGTCGCGACCGACTTTGGCGGCCGTCGACACCCAGACCCCGGTCAGCTCGTAGGCGGGGTTGTCGATCAGCGCCCGCAGGGCGATGCGCCCGGCGTTACCGGTACCGATCAGGGCGACGCGTATGGCCACGTGGTCTCCTCGGCGTGAGTCGTGTGCTACCAGAGCGGAACCGGAGACTTGCCCAGCGGGTAGTAGCCGGGAATCTTCTCGCCCGCCATGCTGCGTTCGATGCGCTTCTGCATACCCGCCGACAGCTTGCCGGCCTTGATCAGGTCCATGTACAGCGCTGAGACGTGGCCGAAATCGAAGAAGTCCCGCTGCCAGTTGAACTTGCCGCCGCCGGCATACCGGAACCAACTGCCGCCGATCCCGTAGATTTCCGCCTGCGACCCGTCGGCATCGGTGGCCACCTGCTTCCAGAAGCCGACCACCTCGCCCTGCCGGTCATCGATGATCACCTTCTGGTACGGGTAGGTCCAGCCGTGCAGGCCCTCCATCTCCTGACCCAGCGCGATATCGCGGATCTCGTCGATACCGACGCACATCACGTCTTCCTTCGGGCCGATGTTCCAGCCGTAGGTCGCGTCATCGGTGTAGAAGACGGCCAGATTGCGCCAGTCGCCGGCCTTTTCGGCGTCGCGGTTGGCCTGCAGCCAGCGCGCCACCACGTCTTCCATTTCGTCTCGGGGGAAGGCGGGCATGTTTCAATCCTCTTTCTCGTGAATGGACAACGCTCTGG
>CAYNJD010000227.1:0-5763 GCA_964397355.1 uncultured Mycobacterium sp.
CGTAGGCTCGCCACGAGCCAGCGTCAGCACGTCGACACGGGAGTCACCGGATGCGTTTCAACCCCCCGCCCAACTGGCCGCCCGCGCCGCCCGGCTGGGCGCCGGACGCCAACTGGGCGCCGGATCCGTCGTGGCCGCCCCCGCCCCCCGGCTGGCCGCTGTGGGTGGAGGACACTCCCCAGGGGCCCACGCCGGTGCCCTATCCGCCCTACGGTGCACCGTGGCCGCCGCCGGCCGGCGAGCACAAGTCGCGTAAGGCGCTGTGGGTGACGCTGGGTGTGGCCGCGGCGGTGATCGTGCTGATCACCGTAATGGTGCTGGGAGTCGGCGGCCGGCTCACCGCGGAGCAGAAGCCGTCCCGCAAGCCCGACATCACCGAACTGACCTCGGACATGCTGGTCGACCGGGCCGCCTTCCCGGACCCGTCGGGCGGCAAGTGGATCAGCGGGGTCAACGACGCCGGGGACACCCCCTCGGAGATGCCGAATCTCACCGTCGACCCGCCGGAATGCGCGGACTTCTACTCCAGCCCGAAGTCGGCCACCCAGACCGCGACGGCGACGTTGGCCAAGCTGCAGCCCGGCGGCCTGCATTCGATGCGGATGCGGCTGGCACTGACACCGGACCACCCCAACCTCAAGGCGTTGCTGGACAAGTGCGAGTCGTTCAAGCAGACCTTCGAGGCCGGTGGGCGCTCGGTGACCACCGATATCCAGCTGAGCCCGCTGGACGCCGACGGGGTGCCGCCGTGGGCGGTCGCCACCGTGATCACCAGCTCCAGCAAGGCCGCCATCCGGCTGCCGATCGCGATCACCGCCTACACCATCTCCGGTTACTACCGCGGCGTGCTCGTGGTGGCCAGCAGCAATGACATCGGGCTGCGAACCCAGGCCGACTCCTCGGAGGAGGCGGCGAACGCCGAGGAACTGGTGAAGCTGTTCAACACCCAGATCGAGAAGCTGGAAGCCGCGCCGTAGCCGATCACCCCCGGCCGTTTGACTCCGCGCTCACGGCGCAGAAGTTCGAGTGGAATGTGCCGTGGCCGCTGAGTCAACGCGAAAAACCGCTGTAGCGGCCAGCACCGCCACCGAGACCAGCGCCGCCAATTGCACGCCCGCGGAATGCCCGGCGTAGCCCTCTGCCGACCGCCACGGGTGCCGGCACAGCACCGCACCCGCCACGATCAGCCCACCTGAGCTCAACGCCAGCCGGGCCGCGTCGAACGCGCGCTCCCGGTGCCGCAGCGCGAACAGCAGACCCAGCGCGGCGGCGAACACCGCGGCCCCGGCGGTCCCGGCGATCAGCGCGCCGACGCTCACCGCAGCGATCGCCGCCGCCCGGCGGCCGGGTCGCCACGGTGCCGCCGGCGGGCTGGGATCTCGGGTGCGCCGCGCCGGCCACCAGGCCAGCAGCGCCAGCAGCGGCAGCAGCGCCAGCCCGCCGGCCATGCCCAGCCGGTAGAGCCGGTTGGGCCCGAAGGTCAGCGTGATCGTGCCGTCGGTCCCCGCGGGCACCACCCAGCCCTGCTGCCAACCGTTCACCGCCACCGGAACCAGCCGGGTGCCGTCGGCTGCGCGCGCCACCCAGCCGACGTTGCTGCTCTCCGGAACGACCAGTACCCGCGAACCCGCCGCACCCGACACTGTCACCTCGCGCCGGGCCGGGTCCCAGGCGCCGACGTCCGCCGGTGTCGTCGCGGATCCGGCGGCCCGCGGCGCCGCCGCCGGCCCCGACAGCACCGCACTGTCGACGACGAACGCCGAGCCGGGGCTGATCAGCAGTTCCTGTTCGCCGGGCGGTAGCGCGATCGGCCGCTGGTCGCAGACCTGGGCCGGCAGTGGTTCGTCGTCCAGCAGTGCGCCGACGGTGGTGGTGATCGAGGTGTGCACGAACCGGCCGGCGATCGCGACGATCGGCCCGTGGCCGCAGTCGATGTGGACCCGCCGCGACCGGTTGCGGGTGGCGTCTGCGGCGGCGACCGGGCGGCCGTCGGCGCCGAGCACGCTGACCTCGGCCAACCCCGGCGGTTTGAGCTGGTCGAAGCCGATCGCCGTCCGGTCGATCACGTCCTCCCAGTCCAACAGGCTGATCGTGACGGTGTCGGTGAGCCGGGGCTGCAGCCGCACCTGCGCAACATCGGAGTTGCCCAGTTCCCGGACTTGCGGGCCGGAACCCAGGTCGACGGCCACCAGCGTGGGTCGTGCCGGCAGCGGGGACCGGCTGGCGGTGAACCGCAATCCGCTCACCTCGACCGGCCGGGGCAGCGAGATGGTCAGGGTCGGCGGGGAGTGGTGGGCGACCACCCGCTGCGACGCCGTCCAGGAGGTGCCCGGATCACCGTCCGCGGCGGCGTAGGCCGCCCCCAGCACGTCGAGCACGTCGGCGTCACCGCGGGCCCGCGCGGTACCCGGCTCGGCGATCAGGTCCACCAGGTTGGGGCCTTGCCGGGGCCGCACCCACACGGCCGGGGTCACCGATATCGGCCGGGGCACGTTCAGGGTGCGGCTGAAGGTGGCGGGCTCCTCGGGTTCGAGCATCATCGACGCGGCGCAGCGGACGGTGCCGTCGACCGCCGCGCAGCCGGCCCGGCCCGGCAGCCCGGCACCCAGGTCCCATTGCGCCACTTGGGCGCCCGCCGGGGGAGCCGGGACCAGCGCGGTGTGGCGCAAGTCGACCGGATGCGCGAAACCGGAGGCGTCGTACTGGGTGACCGACAGGTCGGTGATGCCGAACTGCACGCCGGGTGAGCCGTCGTCGGTGCCCGACGCGGTGATCCGCACCCAGGGGGTCTCGCCGTAGGGCAGCGCGGCGGTCAGCGGTTCGCCGGCGTGGTCGAACCGCAAGGTGGTGGTGCCGTTGACGGTGGAGATCTGGATCCGGCGCACCTGGGCGCCGACGGCCGTCGCGCTGGGTGTCACGGTGATGGTGCCGTTGGTCAACGGATGGTCGAAGTCCACCTGCAGCCACTGGCCGACCGCCGACTGCAGCGCGTTGGACACCCACGCGGTGCCCGAGTCGCCGTCGATGGCCGCCGCCGGTGAGGTCGACGGCGCCACGTCGGGCAGCGCGGTGGCATCCGAGGACGAGCTCGACGCGGTCAGCCGCCCGCCGATCCAGCCGCCGAACACCGTGGCGGCACCGGGTGTCGGATAGTCCGGCACCCGGCTGTGGGTGTGGCGGGTGTCGTCGGCGGCCCGGATCGTCGAGGAGTGGTTGTCGACCCGGCCGTAGTCGGTTTCGCGGGCCAGCGGGGTGTCGGTGACGGTGACGGTCGGGCTGGTCAGGTCCGCCCGCCGGGCATCGGCGGTCAGCAGCGCCGGGCCCAACGCCGGCTCGCCGCGCAGCCGGCGGTGTTCGTCGAGCCGCAGCAGCACCTCCGGGCCGCCCGCGACCCGCGGCATAGCGTCCAGATCGGCCAGATACGGCGCCCCCGGATTGCTGTCCGGGTCACCGACCCGGTAGATCTCGACGGCCGGATAGGCCGGGCGCAGCCCGCTGTCGGCGACGAATCCCGGCACCGTGCCCGACCCGACCGGCTCGCCGAACTGTGCCACCTTGCGCAGGCCGGGGGAGCCGTCGACGGCCCGGTGCACCAGCAGCGGGCGGGCCGACCGCGAGGTGTCGGGATCCAGGTCATTGCGCACTACCAGATATGAGATACCTTGGCGCGCAAGGGTATCGGCCAGCCCGGCGGAAGGCCGGCCGGCGGCGAACAGCCGCTGCACCGAGTCCAGCGCCCGGATGGTCTGCGGCGGGGTCAGCGGGATGGAGTCGCGCACCCCCCACGGTCCGATGTCGAGGACCTGCAGCGGCTCGTCGTGACTGCTGCCCCAGGTCTGGGTGGCGAACGGCGCCCCCGGTGCCACCAGCACCCGCCCGGGAGTGGGACCGCCGTCGCGGTGTTCGCCCAGCCAGGCCGCGGCGTCACGCCAGTACTGCGGCAGCGCGGCGAACGTCCCCGGCGGGGTGAGTCGTCCGGTCCAGGCCAGCGAGGTGGCCACCAGCAGCGCCGTCAGCACCACCAGCCCGACCGCGGCCGGCTTGTGGTGTTCGGGATGAGCGTAGGCGCGCCGCCATACCGCCGCCGGCGCGCTGCCCGGCAACGGGATACGGCCCAGCAGGTGGGTCAGCCCCAGCACCACCGGGATGCGGATCACCGACTCGAGTTTGTGCACGTTGCGCAACGGTGCCCCGGCTCCGTCGAGGAACGCCTGAACCGGCTGCGCCAGCGGCGAACCGAGCCCGCTGGCATAGCCCAGCGCCAGCAGCGTCACGCCGATCAGCAGCATCGTCACCAGCCGCCCCGCACCGGGCAGCCGGCGGCGCAGCAGGCCGGTCAGCCCGGCCAGCCCGGCCGCGGCCACCAGGCAGGTGCCCAGGATCAGCACCGGACGGGTGACCAGCGGCGCCCCGGCGGTGGCGTCCGGCGCGACGAACGGTGTCCAGCTGTGGGTGCCGCGCAGCATCTCGGTCAGCGACGTCCACCGGGTGGTCACCCCGGCGGATTCGATGAAGTCCAAAAACGGCGGGCTGACCCGTCCCAGCAGCACCAGCGCCACCAGCCACCACGCCGCCGCCAGCGCGAGCGCGGCCAGCCACCACCCGGTGAAGGACCACCACCGCCGGTTCGGGCGATGGCACAGCCACCAGAGGATCGCCGGCAGGCACCCCGCCAGTGTCGCGACGGCGTTGACGGCACCCATCAGCGCGACCGCGACCCCGGCCTGGCCGGCCAGCATCCGCATCGGGCGCCGCGGGGTCTCGGCCCCCGGCGCACCGAGTGCCCGGATCACCGGTAGCAGCACCCACGGCGCCAGCATCATCGGCAGCGTCTCCGAGGAGATCGAGCCCAGCGTGGTCAACACCCGTGGCGACAGCGCGAACGCCGCGGCGCCGATCAGCCGCGCCGTCGGGGTCCCGATCCGCAACGTCTCGGCGACCCGCAGCAGGCCCCAGAACCCCACCGTGAGCAGCAGTGCCCACCACAGTCGCTGCACGACCCAGCCGGGCAGCCCCACCAGGTCGCCGATCAGGAAGAACGCGCCGTGCGGGAACAGATAGCCGTACGCCTGGTTCTGCACCTGGCCGAACGGCAGCTCGCTGCTCCACAGGTTGGCGGCGCGGCCCAAGAACCGCAACGGGTCCGCGGTCAGATCCAGCTTGGTGTCGGGGGAGATGCGGCCGGGCGCCTGAATGAAGCTGCACACCAACGCGGCTGCGCCGACCAACCACAGCCAGCGCCGCGACAGCGGTGTCACCGTCTGCGGCTCCACCGGCGAACGCCCGGAAGTTGCCGGCGTCCGCAGCTCAGCCGCGGTCGCCGTACTCCACCCGGTTCAGCACCGAGGACTGCGGGTCGCCACCGGCGATCTGTGGCTTGGTGTCCTGCTGCACCATCAGTGTCACCCCGAACACCGCCGCCGCGCCGAGCAACACCCCCACGACGATGCTGATGGCCGCCGGCACCACGAACCGAGGCATGTGGCTCCTTCCGCAGTCCCGCGACATGATCTCGGGGCACGTCACCCCCGCCGATCCCGACCGCCAACGTAGCATGCGGGCCTTGGCCTGCCCGGCGGCTGCGGTCGTGACAGCATGGTGCAATGCCTGGACCGCTGCCGCGATCACTGACCCGACGACTGCCCGGTCTGGCGCTGGCGGCCGCGATGCTGCCGGCGCTGGTGACGTCCTGCTCGAACCGCACCGAGACGCCTGAACCGGAGGCCGCCCCGCCGAGCACCACGACCACCGCTGCCCGGCCGG
>CAYNJD010000228.1:0-5733 GCA_964397355.1 uncultured Mycobacterium sp.
CGGCGCGGCGGCGCCAGGCGATCCCGAGCCTGGCCGCCAGTGTGCTGGTGCTGCTGGCGCTGGCCCCGCAACTGGCCGTCGATGTGGGGTTTGCGCTGTCGGTGGTGGCCACCGCGGCGCTGGTGCTGATCGCACCGGTGTGGGCGGCCCGGCTGGAGGCCCGGGGCTGGCCCAGACCGTTGGCCGCCGCGGTCTGCGTGGCGTGGGCCGCCAATCTGGTCACCGCGCCATTGATCGCCGGCATCTCCGGTCGGCTGAGCCTGGTCAGCACGATCGCCAACCTCGCGGTGGCAGTGCTGGTCGCACCGATCACGGTGCTGGGCAGCGCGGCTGCGGTGCTGTGCGGGTGCTGGCCGGCGGCCGCCGAATTGCTGATCCGCTTCACCGGACCCGAACTGTGGTGGGTGTGCGCCGTTGCGCACTGGACCGGCGCGGTGCCCGCCGCGACCGTGCCGGTGCCCGCGGGGGCGGCCGGGGTGTTCGGCGTCGGTGCCGCCGCGGTGCTGACCGTGGTCTGCTGGCGATGGCGGTGGTGCCGGCGGGTGCTGGCCGTGCTGGCGCTGGGGGTGCTGGCCTGGTCGGCCTCGGAGGTGTTGACCGGCTGGGCGGCTGTCGGCGCTGCGTGACACGATTGGCGGGTGAGCCAACCGGTTTCGCCGCTGCAGCTGATCCTCGGTGACGAGGAACTGCTGGTCGAGCGGGCCGTCGCGCAGGTGCTGGCGGCGGTGCGGCAGCAGGCCGGCACCGCCGACATCCCGGTGGACCGGTTGCGGGCCGGTGAGGTCGAGGCGGGTGAGCTCGCCGAGCTGCTGAGTCCGTCGCTGTTCGCCGATGAACGCGTGGTGGTGCTGGAGGCCGCCGGTGAGGCCGGCAAAGACGCGGTGAACCTGATCGCGGCCACTGCCGCCGACGTCCCGGTCGGCACCGTGCTGGTGGTGGTGCACTCCGGCGCGGGGCGTGCCAAGGCGCTGGCCGGCCAGCTGCGGGAACTCGGCGCCGAGGTGCACGCCTGCGCCCGTATCACCAAGCCCGCCGAGCGCGCCGACTTCGTTCGCGCCGAGTTCCGCCGCCTCAAGGTCAAAGTCGACGACGCATGCGTCACGGCGCTGCTCGACGCGGTCGGCTCCGACATCCGTGAACTGGCCTCGGCCTGCTCGCAGTTGGTCGCCGACACCGGCGGCCACGTCGACGCCGACGCGGTGCGCCGCTACCACAGCGGCAAAGCGGAGGTGAAGGGCTTCGACGTCGCCGATCGGGCCGTCGTCGGCGACGTCGCCGGCGCCACCGAGGCGCTGCGCTGGGCGATGATCCGCGGCGAACCACACGTGGTGCTGGCCGACGCACTGGCCGAGGCGATCCACACCATCGCCCGCGTCGGGCCGAAGTCCGGCGACCCCTACCGGCTGGCCGGTGAGCTGGGCATGCCGCCGTGGCGGGTGCAAAAAGCGCAGAAGCAGGCCCGGTACTGGTCGCGGGAGTCGGTGGCCGCCGCGGTGCGGCTGGTGGCGGGTCTCAATGCCGATGTCAAGGGTGCCGCCGCCGACGCCGACTACGCGCTGGAGGCCGCGGTCCGCAAAGTCGCCGAGCTGGCCGCCCGCTGAGGCATCGTCGCCCCCCGTCCCATCGCCCCATCACCCGCCGCCCCATCGCCCCATCACCCGCCGCCCCATCGTCCTCACCCGCCGCCCCATCGTCCTCACCCGCCGCCCCATCGTCTTCACCCGCCGAGTGTGCGGTTTGGTACCGAAACGCCGGCGCGGGCGTGCCGAACCGCACAGTCGATGAACAGCCCGGCCCGGGCGGCGGCTCAAGACAACACGAAGGCCCCTGCTCCGCGGGGGATCAGGGGCCTGCGCCTATTCGGTGAGATCAGAGCTTGTTGAGAGCGCGCGCCAGCGCCGACTTCTTGTTGGCGGCCTGGTTCTTGTGGATCACGCCCTTGCTGGCGGCCTTGTCCAGTTTGCGGCTGGTCGACACCAGCAGCTCGCCGGCCTTCTCCTTGTCACCGGACTCGGCGGCCTCACGGAACGCGCGGATCGCGGTGCGCACCGACGACTTCACCGACTGGTTGCGCAGCCGGGCGCGCTCGTTGGTCCGGTTGCGCTTCACCTGCGACTTGATGTTGGCCACGAAGAGTTCCTTCTAAAAACTTGAGTTGGGTTCGCCTCCCGACGCGGGGGCAACGGCTGTTCAGGCTACCAGTTCGCCGCCCGACTCCCCAACTTGGCACGACCGAGGCGCCCTGTCGATCACGCCCGAGCGGTCACCTCGACCCGGTGCAGGTCATCGCCGAGTTCGATCGGCCCGTCGAACTCCGCGGCGGCCAGCGCCCGCCACTGCTCCTCCTGCCCGGGGGCGATAGCGGGCACGTAATGGGTCAGCACCAGGGTGCCCACTCCGGCCCGCCGGGCGGTCGCGGCGGCCTCGGCCACCGAGGAGTGGTAGTCGCAGATGTCGCGTATCCGCTGCTGGGGAATCGCGGCGACGAGGTCTTTGCGGATCACGGTGTGCACCAGTGCGCCGGCTCCGGCGGCCAGCTCATCGAGGCTGTCGCAGGGCACGGTGTCGCCGGCCAGCACCACCGATGCGGTCCCGGACCCGTCGGAGTGCTCGATCCGGAATCCGATCGTGGGCGTCACCGGCCGGTGATCGGTGGGCGCCACGGTGATCTGCACGTGGTCGCGATCCCAGACCTGACCTGCGGTGTGCTCGTGCACCTCGACCGGTGGCGGTGCCGTCAGGTCGTCGTGGTGGGCGATCCGGTAGCCGATGTCGTGGCCGAAGGCGCGCAGCGTCGCCGCCACGACTTCCGCCGTGCCCGGCGGGCCGATGATCGGCAGCGGTTCCGGCTCCGGGGTGAAGGTGGTGACCCACCGGGTGATCAGCACATCACCGAGGTCGGCGATGTGGTCACTGTGCAGATGGGTGAGCAGCAGTGCGGACAGGCTGTTGGCGGACGCCCCGGCCGCGGCCATCCGCTGCAGCACCCCGCGCCCGCAGTCCACCAGCAGTGCCTGGCCACCGGCCCGGATCAGGGTCGCCGGTCCGGCTCGATTCGGGTCGGGGATTGGACTTCCGGTGCCCAGCAGCGTGATCTCGATCGTCATAACGCCACTTATGCCACAGATGTCTGCTGCGTACCGCGCGAATGACCGAGTTTGCGCGTCGTCTCCCCGCACCCGGGCGAAATGGCCTAGCCTGGTGTGAAGCAGATCACTTCGGCGGGAGGCTGCGATGCGGATCGCGGACGTATTGCGCAACAAGGGCGCGGCGGTGGTGACCATTCACCCCGACGCGACGGTGATGGAGTTGCTCGCGGGCCTGGCCGAGCACAACATCGGCGCCATGGTCGTGGTCGGGGCGGAAGGCTTGGAAGGGGTGGCTTCCGAGCGTGACGTGGTACGCCAGTTGCACGTCCACGGCGCCAGCCTGCTGGCCCGCCCGGTGTCGGCGATCATGACCCGGCTGGTGGCGACCTGCACCAAGTCGGATTCGGCCGACGACGTCAGCATGCTGATGACCGAGCACCGGGCACGCCACATCCCGGTCCTGGAGAACGGCCGGCTGGCCGGGATCGTCAGCATCGGCGACGTCGTCAAGTCCCGGATGGAAGAGTTGCAGGCCGAGCACGCGCAGCTGCGCTCCTACATCAGCCAGGGATAGCGCTCAACTCCAGGCGTAGTCGCTGCGCAACCGGGTGGCCACCACCTCGAACACCGTGCGCTCGAGGATGGCGCCCTCGCGCCGGATCGACTCCTCGGGCACGTCGAGCACCCGGTCCAGCCGCACCCAGCTGTGCCGGTGGGCCTCATCCCAGCTGCCCGCACCGATTCCCACCCAGTTCGCGTCGTCCGCGTGGTGTCGCTGACTGGACAGCATGAGCCCCAGCAGCATGCTGCGGTCGCGTCCGACCACCAGTACCGGCCGGTCTTTGCCCTGACTCGGATCGTCCTCGTAGGCCACCCAGGTCCAGACGATCTCGCCCGGGTCGGCCCGGCCGTCGAGGTCGGGGGCATAGACGATGCGGCGGGCGCGGTGCGCGGTGGGGACACTGTTATTGGTGATCGGCCGGCCCGCCGGGATCGCCGGCGAGGACTCCGACGTGCCGCTGAGCACCTCCAGGCCGATCTTGATGCCCTGTTCGATGCCCCGCTGGATGCGCTGCTGTACCAGCGGTGCCTGCTCGAGTTGGCGGATGAACCGTGGAGCTTCGTTGAACACCAGGTTCTCCGCGAATCGCTGCACCGTCTGCCATGGGCTCTTCCGCGGGGAAGCCATGTTCGCAGCATAGGCGAAACGGCTTCGGGCGCCGCTGTTCTGATTTTCCGGGGTGCCACGAGGGAATCTCCTTCTTCGGCGGAACCCGTGACCGAGGCGAACTTTCCGAAAATTCATGCGCCGCTTGCGTCGTGCCAAGGCCGGCACGGGCGCGACGTATCCGGAATGCGCCGTCGCGATCGGGCCTGCCGAACCGGGAGGTGCTGGGGCGGTGGGGTTTTCGCTCGGCTGGTCGGCCACCGTGTCGGGCCAGGGCGAGCTTTCCGAACACATCTGCCTTCGCAGTGCCGGCGCCGCCACCGGCCGACGCCGGTGGTGCTGCGGTACCTGTGCGTAGATCAAGCCACGTTCCTATGAAGATGTGACCGCCGAGACCGCCCACTGAGAAATTGCCGGTGACGTACTAATAGCATCACCACCAGGTCAAAGAGCCTGGCCGGCCCATAGCTAAGTGAACGGCGCTCTTGAGTGTCGCCACAGGGATCTGTTAGGTTTCTGTCCGCAATCAGCAACGATGCTGGGGGAGGATTCGGCGGTGAGTAATTGCCCCGCCGGATGGACATCGCGAAAGGCAATTGACTATGAGCATCCGCAAAATCGGCGTGGTGGGCAGCTTCGTGGCCGGTGCATCGCTGGCGTTGGCCCCGCTGGCGGCCGCCGTAGGTGAGGAGACCCCCGACACCGACGTCTCGCAGTTCAACGACCTGCTGGTCAGCGAGGTCACCTTCATGAACTCGCTGTTCAAGTTGCAGGCGACCCTCGGTGGCGTTACGGGCGACGACGTCATCCAGGCCGGTGAGCCGACCGAGGAGAACCCGCTGTCGTTCAGCACCATCGACAACGAGGACCTGACGGCCAACGAGGCCTTCGCCGCGCTGCTGTACGGCCCGAACTGGGAAGACGAGATGTCCTCCGCCGGCATCAGCGGCTCCTACAACCTGTACAACGGTGCGCTGACGCAGTTCATCGACGGCGGCAACGTGCTGATGTACGCGATGCTGAACGACGGCGCGCAGATCGACCCGGACAACTACAGCGACTTCCTGTTCGGCAACGCTGACAGCATCGTCGAGAACCTGGGGGGTGACAGCGTCTGGGCGGACGCCAGCAACTTCTTCCAGGATGGCTTCGCCGACCTGGGCGGCTACTTCGGCCTGGGCGACCTGTTCTGACACGACCTCACCGCGAAACCCCCGGAGGCCGCCGGCTTCCGGGGGTTTCGTTTTGGGGCGATCGCCTCGCTACCCTGACAGGACAGTAGGCACGCACCGCCGCACCACCCGCTCACCAGGAGATTCCCATCAGCAGTTTCGCCGACCAGACCTTCACCGCGCCGGCGCAGATACGGAACTTCTGCATCATCGCCCACATCGACCACGGCAAGTCCACGCTGGCCGACCGGATGCTGCAGCTCACCGGCGTCGTCGACGACCGGTCGATGCGCGCCCAGTACCT
>CAYNJD010000229.1:0-5725 GCA_964397355.1 uncultured Mycobacterium sp.
GCCGTCAGCGCACCAGCGGAGGTAGCCCGATGTCGACGCAGTCCATGCGCCAGCCCGTTCATTCCGGGCATCTCACCGTGGGCGCTCTCAAGCGCAACAAGCACAACCCGGTGCTGTTCCTCGGCGAAACCACCTTGACCGGCGGTCAGCTCGCCGAGCGCATCAGCCAGTTCATTCAGGCGTTCGAGGCGCTCGGCGCCGACGCGTCCGGCCTGCTGTCGCTGAACCGGCCCGAGGTGTTGATGATCATCGGCGCCAGCCAGGTCCGGGGATATCGGCGCACGGCACTTCACCCGCTGGGGTCGTTGGACGACCACGCCTACGTGCTCGCCGACGCCGGGGTCAGCACGCTGATCATCGACCCCACCCCGGCGTTCGTGGAGCGCGCCCTGGGCCTGCTCGACAAGGTGCCGACGTTGCGCCAGGTGCTGACCATCGGGCCGGTGCCGCCGGCGCTCGACGGGAAAGCCGTCGACCTGGCCGCCGAAGCGGCCAAGTTCGACCCGCAGCCGCTGGTTGCCGCGGACCTGGCCGCCGATCACATCAGCGGACTCACCTACACCGGTGGCACCACCGGCAAGCCGAAGGGAGTGATCGGCACCGTCGGGTCCATCACCGCCATGACGACCATTCAGCTCGCCGAGTGGGAGTGGCCGGCACGCCCGAAGTTCCTGATGTGCACACCGCTGTCGCACGCGGGCGCCGCGTTCTTCGTGCCGACGATCGTCAAGGGCGGTCAACTGGTGGTGCTGACCAAATTCGACCCGGCCGAGGTGCTGCGGGTGATCGAGGAGCAGCAGATCACCGCCACCATGCTGGTGCCGTCGATGATCTACGCGCTGCTGGACCACCCGGATTCGCGCACCCGCGACCTGTCCTCGCTGGAGACGGTGTACTACGGCGCCTCGGCGATGAACCCGGTCCGGCTCCAGGAGGCCATCGACCGGTTCGGCCCGATCTTCGCCCAGTACTACGGTCAGTCCGAAGCGCCGATGGTGATCACCTATCTGGCCAAGGGCGACCACGACCAGAAGCGACTCACCTCATGCGGCCGCCCGACGCTGTTCGCCCGGGTGGCGCTGCTGGGCGACGACGGCAACCCGGTGGCCCAAGGTGAGGTCGGCGAGATCTGCGTCTCCGGGCCGCTGTTGTGTGGCGGCTACTGGAACCTTCCGGAGGCCACCGCCGAGACATTCAAGGACGGCTGGATGCACACCGGAGACCTGGCACGCGAGGACGAAGACGGTTTCTACTACATCGTGGACCGCACCAAGGACATGATCGTCACCGGCGGCTTCAACGTGTTCCCCCGCGAGGTCGAGGATGTCATCGCCGAGCACCCGTCGGTGGCCCAGGTGTGCGTGATCGGAACCCCCGACGAGAAATGGGGCGAGGCGGTGACCGCCGTTGTGGTGCTGCGTCCGGGTGTGGATAGCGATGCTGCCGCGGTAGCCGCGATGACCGCCGAGATCCAGTCCGCGGTCAAGCAACGCAAGGGTTCGGTGCAGTCACCCAAGCAGGTCATCGTCGCCGAATCGGTGCCGGTGACCGCGCTGGGCAAGCCGGACAAGAAGGCGGTTCGCGCCCAATTCTGGTCCGGGGCAGCGCGTTCCGTCGGCTGAGATCAGCGCAGCGCGGCAGCCAGCTGCCGCCAGTGCTCCCGCGGGAAAGCCCGCGGGTCGGCGTCCAGCAGCTGCACACAGACGTGATCGGCTCCGGCCGCCCGATGCTCGTCGATCCGGTCGATGACGGCCTGCGGGGTGCCCCAGGCGATGATCGAGTCGAATAACCGGTCGCTGACGCTGGCGATGTCATCCTCGGTGAAACCCGAGCGCAGCAGGTTGTTGGCGTAGTTGGGCAGCGCGAGATAGGAGCTCAGCCACCCGGTGCCGATCGCACGCGCCTGCTCGCGGCTGCCGCACAGGATCGCGGTCTGCTCGGGCAGCAGCAGTGGCCCGGCGCCCAGCCGCTCGCGGGCGAATCGGGTGTGCTCGGGGGTGGTCAGATAGGGGTGTGCGCCGCGGCTGCGGCCGGCGGCCAGCTCGAGCATCTTCGGCCCGAGTGCCGCCAGCACTCGCGCCTCGCGGGGCACCGGGTTGTCGGTGGCGTCGAGGTCATCGAGGAACGCCGTCATCGCCCGCAGCGGCCGGCGGTAGCGACCGGGATCCCCGGCGTCCACCAGCGGGGCATGGCTGACACCGATTCCCAGCAGGAACCGCTCACCGTGGGCGGCGGTCAGTGCCGCGTAGGACGCCGCCACATCGGCCGGCGTGTGCATCCACAGATTCAAGATGCCGGTGGCGATCACGGTTTGACGCGTCGCGGCCAGCAGGTTGGCCACCGAGTCGAACACCGGACCGCCGACGTCGGGGATCCACAGTGCGCCGAAGCCCAGCTCCTCCAGTTCGGCGGCCGCGTCGGCGGCCTCGCCCCGGTCGCCGTAGCGCAGCGGTGCGCTCCAGATCCCCACACCCGAGATGTCCACCATTCACCCAGGCTTTCACATCGGCGCGCGCGGCTTACCTGCGCCGCCCGTAGCGGTCGGCCAGCTTCTGCTCCACGGTCATCGGCGGCGCGGGGTCGGCGTCGTCGGCGTCGCCGGTGTCGGTCGTCTCCGATCGCCGCGCGCGCAACTCGGCGAACGCGAAGTACCCCAGGCCGATCGGGGCGAGGATCCCGAACGCGATCCACTGAATCCCGTAGGACAGGAACGGCCCGGCATCCCGGCGCGGCAGTGCGATCACCCCCAGCCCGCCGGGTTGATCCTCCGCCAGTTGCAGATACGACCCGGTCAGCGGGACCTCGGTCAAAGCCGCGACCTGTTCGGTGTTGATCGAGTACACCTGCCGGAAACCGTTCTCGGTGAACGGATTCTTGCCCGGAATCGCCGGCTCCGGATCGCGTAGCCGCGCGGTGAGGGTGACCCGCGAGTCCGGTGGCGGCGGAATCGCCGGTAACCGCGAACCGCCGTCCTCGGTGCGCACATAGCCGCGGTTCACCAGCACCGTAGGGCCGCCGGCAACGGCGAACGGTGTCAACACCTCATATGCCGGCACGCCCTCGATCACCCGGAGCCGCACCAGCACCTGCGCGTCGGGCAGGTAGTGCCCGGTGGCGGTCACCGGTCGCCACTGCTGCTCCGGAGCCGACGAATCCTGGTGCGGCAACAGCGTTGTCACCGGCACCGGGTCCGCCGTCAGCGCGCGCTCGAGTTGCTTGTTCGCGCGTGACGTGGTGGTGTTCTTGCCCAGTTGCCAAGGTGCCAGCACCGTGAAGCACAGGTAGGCGAAGGCCAGCACCACCACCGCCAGGGCCAGCCAGCTCGGGCGCAGCAGGAAGGCCAGCCGCCGCATCAGCGGCCCGCCAGCTGTTCGTCGACCCAGTCGTGCAGGCCCGGCAGCGCGGCCTCGATAACGGTGAACGCCTCCTCGAAATCGTGGTGGCCGCCGTAGTAGGGGTCGTCGACGTCGGGCACGGCCGCACCCGAACGCGGATCGAAGGACCGCAGCATCCGGATCCGGTCGGCCGGAATGCCGAGGCCCTCCAGCAGCCGCACGTGGTTGCGGCCCAGCGCCACCACCAGATCGGCGGTCATATGGTCGGCGCCGACCTGCGCGGCGCTGTGCTCCACCGGATACCCGTGGGCGCGCAACACCCGGTTGGTGCGTTCGTCGGCGCACTTGCCGACGTGCCAGCCCGCCGTGCCGGCGCTGGTGACGCGTACCGCGTGGGCCAAGCCGCGTTGCGCCAGCTGGTGGGCGAACATCTTCTCGGCCATCGGCGAACGGCAGATGTTGCCGGTACAGACGAAGGTGACATGCAGCGCCGGCTCAGACACCGAGCACCTCCCGCAGTTCGGCGACGGTCTGCACCCGGGCGAACAGGCCCTCGGCGATCTCGGTGTCGGTGTAGTCGGACTGGCCGTAACCCCAACCGACCAGCACCGTGTCGATGCCGTGCGAGGCGGCGCCGTCCACGTCGTGTCGCCGGTCGCCCACCATCAGCACCCGCGCCGGCAGCGGCGCGAGTTGCTCCAGCGCATGGGCCAGCACGTCACGCTTGGCCGCCCGGGTGCCGTCGACGCTGGCGCCGGCGACCACCTCGAAGTGCCCGTCGAGCCCGAAATGGGCGAGGATCTTGCGGGCGGTCGGCTCGGCTTTGGAGGTGGCCACCGCCAGCCGGACCCCGGCGGCCCGCAGGTCGGCCAGCAGCGCGGCGACACCGTCGAACATGCTGTTCATCAGCCAGCCGCGGCTGGTGTAATCGGCGCGGTAGGCCGCGATCACCGCGTCGGTCTGCTCGCCGAGGCCCATCGCGGCCAGCGTGTGGTGCATCGGCGGGCCGACGAGCCGCTGGGCCAGATCACCCTCGGGCACCGGCGCCCCGATGTGGCCCAGGGCGTGGCGGAAGCTGGCGACGATCCCGGCCGCGGAATCGGTCAAGGTGCCGTCCAGGTCGAAGATCACCAGGTCGGCGCCATCGGTGGTAGTGCGCGTCACGGGCCCATTGTCCCCGACGCGCGCGGCACGCTCACCGGGTGGCGCACTACTGTCTACAAGTGTGACTGCGCGGTTGGCTGACGTCATCGATGTGCTGGATGCGGCCTATCCGCCGGAACTGGCCCAGGGGTGGGATTCGGTCGGGCTGGTGTGCGGCGACCCCGACGACGTGGTGGGCTCGGTGACGATCGCGGTCGACGCCACCGCTGCGGTGGTCGACGAGGTGCCGGACGGCGGCCTGCTGCTGGCGCACCACCCGCTGCTGCTGCGCGGCGTGGACACCGTGGCCGCGAGCACCCCCAAGGGCGCCCTGATACACCGGCTGATCCGTTCCGGGCGTGCGCTGTTCACCGCACACACCAATGCCGACGCGGCCTCGCCCGGGGTGTCGGATGCGCTGGCCGACGCGCTCGGGCTGACCGTGGAGGCGGTGCTGGACCCGGCGGCCGCGGCCCCCGACACCGACAAGTGGGTGATCTACACCCCGGCCGAGCACGCCGAGGCGGTGCGGGCCGCGGTGTTCGCCGCCGGAGCCGGGCACATCGGCGACTACGCGCAGTGCAGCTGGAGCGTGACCGGCACCGGGCAGTTCCTGCCCGGCGACGGCGCGGCGCCGACGATCGGCCGGGTCGGTGCGGTGGAGCGGGTCACCGAGGACCGCGTCGAGGTGGTGGCCCCGGCGCGGGCCCGCGGTGCCATCCACGCGGCGCTGCTGGCCGCGCACCCCTACGAGGAACCCGCGTTCGACATCTTCGCCTTGCAACCGCTGCCCCCGGGGGTCGGGATCGGCCGCATCGGCACGCTGCCGGCGCCGGAACCGCTGAGCGCCTTTGTGGACCGCGTCGCCGCTGCGCTGCCGGCCACCAGCTGGGGGGTGCGAGCGGCCGGCGACCCGGACCTGCCGGTGTCGCGGGTGGCGGTCTGCGGCGGTGCCGGAGACTCGCTGCTGGATGCGGCGGCCGCCGCCGGTGTGCAGGCCTACCTCACCGCGGACCTGCGCCACCATCCGGCCGACGAGCATTCCCGCCGGTCGGCGGTCGCGCTGCTCGACGTGGCGCACTGGGCCAGCGAATACCCGTGGTGCGCGCAGGCCGCCGACGTGCTGCGCTCACATTTCGCTGCGACACTGCCGGTGGAAGTCAGTACGCTTCGGACCGACCCCTGGAATCTCGCGCTCGAAGGAGACCGGCGATGAAGGCTGAAGTGGCCCAGCAGCGTTCGCTGCT
>CAYNJD010000230.1:0-1560 GCA_964397355.1 uncultured Mycobacterium sp.
CGGCGCTGCGCCCATGGCCGCGCCGACTCCAGCTGTGCGGCAAGCGAAATCAGCGTGGCCTCGTCATTGGCCCGCGCCACCAGGTGCACCGCTTCGGGCACCCCGTCGGTATCGATCCCGGTCGGTACCGAGATGGCCGGTTGCCCGCTGTAGCACTGCGGGAAGGTGAACGGGATGAACTTCAGCATGCGCAACATGGCGCGGGTCGGCCCGTAGCCCTCGAAGTAGCCCACCCGCACCGGCGGGATCGCCAGCACCGGGGTCATCAGCACGTCGAAGTCGGCGATCGGGCGCTGCGAGCGCGCGGTGATCCGCGGCTCGGCGGCCACCGCCCGGCGGGCCAGCCAATCGGGCACCAGCCGGCTGGTACGCGCCTCGGCCTGCATGCGCCGTTCCAGCAGTTCGGTTTTCGGCAGCCGTTCGATCTCGTGGGCGAACCCGTTCATGAACAGCGCGAGCACCGCGGCGATCCCCGTCACCGGATAGACCGGATCACGCTCGATCACCTCGTGGCCCAGTGAACGCAGCAGCTCCGCGGTCTCCAGCACCGGGCGACGCACCTCGTCGCTGACCGGCACCGGGACCACCGGCTTGAACGACATCGCGATGCGCAGCGGCCGCAGGGGCGTGCCCAGCGCCGCCATCAGCGGCGGCGCCGGCGGTGGCGAGGGAATCTCATCGTCGGGTTCGGGGCCGGTCATGGCGTCGTGCAGCAGCGCCACATCGGCGACGCTGCGGGCCAACGGACCGATGTGATTGAGGCCGTGGAACCGGTAGGCCCGTTCGGGCGACTCCTTGGTGCTGATCCGTCCGCGCTGGCCTTTCAGCCCGACCAGCCCGCAGCAGGCGGCCGGAATCCGGACCGAGCCGCCGCTGTCGCTGCCGGTGGCACCCGGCACCATCCCGGCGGCGACCGCGGCGGCCGACCCGCCGCTGGAGCCGCCCGGGGTGCGGTATAGATCCCACGGGTTACGGGACACCCCCCAGGTCGCCGATTCACACACCGGGTAGGCGCCGAACTCCGAGAGATGGGTCTTGCCGATGATCACCGCGCCGGCGGCCCGCAGCCGGCGCACCGCGGCACTGTCGGCGCTGGCCGGGCCGGCGTCAATCCCGGTGCCGCACATCGACGAAACACCCGCCACGTCGGTGTCGTCCTTGATCGCGATCGGCACACCGGCCAGTGGCAGCTGCTCCCCGGCGGCCAGCCGCTGCTCGACGTGCGCCGCCTCGGCCATCGCCCGCTCGCCGAGCACCGTGCGAAACACGTTCAGAATCGGGTCAAGTCGGGCGATCCGATCCAGATACAGCGTCACCAGCTCGCGCGGGGACACCTCCCGTTCCCGCACCAACTGCGCCAGGCGCGCGACGCCGGCAAAGGCCAACTCATCATCGTGCGCGCCAGACATCGCTGAAGTCCTTTCCCCCCGCGCACCACAATACCCACCGCCATGGGGCGTAAACGTGTGTCCGCGTTGGCGACACACTGAGAACCCGGCGGTTTAGCGAGGCTCGACGCAGGAGAGGCGAAGCTGGGACCGCCGCATGAGCCCGGCGGTT
>CAYNJD010000230.1:1660-5609 GCA_964397355.1 uncultured Mycobacterium sp.
CGGATGCGGTCCTGCCCCTCGTCGCCGACGAAGTTCAGGTACGCACCGGCGGGGCCGAGCGGCCGCAGGATCTCGAAGGCCTGCCCGGCCCAGGCGGTGCACCGCGCGGTGTCGCCCGGGTCGGTCCAGGTCGTCATCAGGTGGATGATGTACGGGTGCTCGCGGGTGGCGACGGCCGTCGCGTCCGGCGGCACCCGGCTGGCGTACCCGCCGAGCCGGATCAGATGCAGCCGGGTCTGTGCCGAGGGCCGCGAACGGCCGAGCAGGGCGATACGGCGGATCGCCTCGTCGGTCAGTTCGGTCACGAAGATCGACTTCCAGTAGTTCAGCCAGCCGAACGGCGCCGTCTGGTCGATCGCCTGCTGCCACGTCGGGTACTCCAGCTTGTGCTGCAGTGCCAGCACCGGCTCGGTCGTCGCACCGCGGACGTTGAGCAGCGCGGCGACATCGTCGACGCCGGTCTGGTCGGTCCGCGTCGAGCAGCCCAGGATGTTGACCAGCGGCCGGCCGGACTTGCCGTCGGTGGAGAAGTCCAGGATGGACGCCAGGTGGTCGGGGGCGTCGTCCATCTGGGCGCGGAAGTGCTTCAGCGCCGCGTCGGCGTCGGTGTCGGCGTAGGACTGCACGCCGGCCACCACCGAATCCACCGGATGCAGCCGCAGCGTGAACTGTGCGACGACACCGAAATTGCCGCCCCCGCCGCGCAGCCCCCACAGCACGTCGGCGTTCTCGGTCTCACTGACCGACAGCACCTCGCCGGACGCCAGCACCAGTTCCGCGCCGATCAGGTTGTCACAGGTCATGCCGTAGGCGCGCGACAGCCAGCCGATGCCGCCGCCGAGCGAGAAACCCCCGACACCGGTCGTCGACACCACCCCGCCGGGGCAGGCCAGGCCGTGACTGCTGGTGACCCGGTCCACGTCGCCCCAGGTGGCGCCGGCGTCGACGTAGGCGACCCGCGCTTGGGGGTCCACGCGCACCCCGCGCATCAGCGACAGGTCGATGACGACACCGCCGTCGGTGGCCGAGTGGCCGGCGACGCTGTGGCCGCCGCCGCGCACCGCGATCTCGGCGCCGGTGTCCACCGCGTAGCGCACCGCGGCCACGATGTCGTCACGGGAACGGCATTGCAGCACCACCCGCGGCCGCTTGTCGATCAGGCCGTTGAAGACCTGCCGCACCTTGTCGTAGAGCCGGTGGCCCGGGTCGATGACATCGCCGGTGAAGCCCGGTACGGCGGTGGCGTTCGCTGTCATTGCATCCTTCGTGTCGGGGCGGCGGAACTCACTCGTCGCGAAGCTCGGTCGCCGGGGTGGCGCGGGTCGACTTCCAGGCGGGGATGATGGCGGCGAAGACCGCGGCGACGGTGGCCAGCACCGCGTACATCACCGCGTCGGTCCAGGGGAACACCAGCGGCGTGATCAGGCCGACGTTGACCACGGCTGCCCGCCGGACGGCCTCGGAGATGGCGATCGACAGCACCGCGCCGAACAGCCCGCCGGCGGCACCGGCGACGACGGCCTCGATCGTGGTGATGGAGAACACCCGCAACCGGGTGGCGCCCAGCGCCTGGATCAGCGCCACCTCCCGCTTGCGGCGGATGCCGACCAGCAACAGCGTCGACAGCACCGACACGAACGCGATCGCCAGCAGGCCGTACTTGAGGGTGTTGAGCGGCGTGAGGTACCGGCCGATCGAGGTCGCGATCTCCGAGGCGTAGCCGGCGGTGTCGACCGCGGTCACCGGCTGGTCGAACTTCGCCGACGCGATGTTCTCGATGATCTGGTCGGCGCTGAATCCCGATGCCGGCGTGGCGAAGATCAGACCGGCGGGCTGCGGGCCGTAGATCTGCTCGGCGATCGAGTACGGCATGTAGATCCGCCGGCCGCCGTATTCGGGGGTGGCCACGATGGTGCCGATACTCATCGCCTGGGCGTCGAGTCCACTTCCAAAAACCAGAGTGTCACCGATGTGGAGATTCTTCTCGCGGGCAAGAACGCTGCCGATGACGAGTTGATTGGCTTTCTGACTGGCCTCCGGGGATTGTCCGGCGAGTAATCCGAACGGAAATGTGGGGCGGTCCTGGGCTTGAATATGCGCCAGCGACCCGTCTTTGAGACTGATCTCGATTTCCGCCATCCGCTCGATTTTCTTCACCCCGGCCACCGAGTCGAGCTTGTTGACCGTCTGCGGAGCGAATCGGGCGTCAATGGGCCCGTAATCGGCGAACCGTGTCGTGGTGATGGCAATGCGGCCGTCCGCCTGCGATTCGGCGACCCGGGTGGCGCCGATGTGGATCGCGACGAGAAACCCGGAAAGCAGAATCGCGACCACGACTGGTACCGCGATGGCGCCGGAGATCGCCGCGGTGCGCGACCGGTCCGAGCGCAGCGCGTTGAGGGCGATGGTGAAGGTCGCACCGCGTGACTTGTTCGGTTTCGGGCGCAGGCTGGTGATGGCCTGCGCGCTGAGGTAGGCCGTGGCCAGCAGCAGGCCGATGATCGCGACGACGGCGCCGGCGTCGGCGATGATGGCCTGCCAGGACACCAGGGCGCCGGACAGCGTCGCCAACCGCGCCGAGATCACCCCGGCCAGTCCGATAGCCAGCAGCAGCAGCGCCTTGAACCAGATCTTGCGCCCGGTGGTCTGTTCCTGGGCAGCCCGTCCGGACAGCTCGGCCGCGATCGGGGTGTTGGACGCCGACAGTGCCGGGCCCACCGCGGCCAGCACCGCCAGCAGGATGCCGGCCAGCACCCCGACGATCAGGATCACCGGTTTGAGGACCACCGGGACGGTGACGCCGACGAATCGTTCGGTGAGTTCGCTGGCGCTGGCCACGATGGGTTCGGAGATCACGATGCCGGTGAGCACGCCCATCGCCGATCCCGCCGCGCCCAACAGCGCTGCCTCGCTGAGGAATCCGGTCATGATCGACGCCGGCGAGGCCCCCAGGGCGGACGCGATCGCGATCTCGCGGCGGCGTTCCTCGACCGAGAGCCTGGTGATCTGGGTGATCAGGATGACCCCGACGCCGACCGAGATCAGCGCGAAGATGCCCAGCAGCGGCAGCAGCACGTCGTTGACGTTGTAGCCGCGCGCCGGTTCGCTGCGGGGCTGCACGCTGTAGGTGGGCCCCAGCGTGGTCTCGAGCCGTTGCTGGACTTCCGAGGCGTCGGCGTCGGGCGCCAGCGTCACATACAGCATGTCCACCCGGTCGCCGCGGGCGAACTGTACTTTGGCCATGCTCAGCGGCAGCACCGCCACCAGGCCGTTGTTGACGTCGTCCAGCTCGGGGACGCGCTGGAACTTGTCCATCGACAGCTGCCCGACATCGGTGACCAGGGTTGCCGAGGAACCCAGCGAGTCGCCCAGTGAGCTCGAGATCGCCGGCGGGGGCTCCTGCTGTCCGGTCTGGCACACCTTCGGATCGACGATCCACTGCGCGGAGCAGTCCACGCCGAGGCCCAGCCCGAAGTTCTCCTTGCCGTCATCGCGGATCATCGTTACGCCCCGGATGACGGGTACCACCGCCCGCACGCCGGTCACCGACCGGGCATCGTCGACGACGGCGGGGCTGATGCCGCCGCGGCTGGCCGCGCCGACCACGCGCAGCGGCGCCGGTCCGGCGATCTGGTAGCCGACGTCGTCGACGGCCTTGGAGACGCTGGTGACCTCGATCATGACGGCCACCACGACGGCGACGCCGCCGCCCAGCGAGAACGCGGCCAGGGCCGCCCGAAACGCGTGTTTACGAACGGCCCGGAAATTGATGATCCGAAGCAGGCCGAAGGTCGCGGCTAATGTTCCGCGAGCCATGTCACGTTGTCGGGCGTGTGGGCCATTCCGCTGTCGGTCTCGATTTCACCGTCGAGCAGCGAAACCAGGCGCGGGGCGTCGTCGGCGATTTTCCGGTCGTGGGTCACCAGAACAATTGTCTGGCCGGCCGCAT
>CAYNJD010000231.1:0-5605 GCA_964397355.1 uncultured Mycobacterium sp.
ACCCACGAATGGGACGAGCGGCTGCAGACGCTGGAGCTGGTCCGCGAGAACGGCATGGAGCTGTGCAGCGGCGGGATCATCGGCATGGGCGAGAGCTTGGAGCAGCGCGCCGAGTTCGCCAGCCAGATCGCCGCGCTGAACCCCGACGACGTGCCGATCAACTTCCTCAACCCGCAGCCGGGCACCCCCTTCGAGGACATGCCGCCGTTGTCGGCGTTCGAGGCTCTCACCACCGTGGCCGCATTCCGGCTGGCACTGCCCCGCACCACGCTGCGGTTCGCCGGCGGTCGCGAGATCACCCTCGGTGACCTGGGCGCCCGGCGCAGCCTGCTGGGCGGTGCCAACGCGATGATCGTCGGCAACTACCTGACCACTCTGGGCCGCTCGATCGACGACGACCTGGAGATGCTCGAGGAGCTGAAAATGCCGATCAAAGCCCTCAGCGCCAGCCTGTAGAGCGCCGAGCGGGATGGCTACCGAACTGCCGGATCTGGTCGGCGCCGGCGTCTACAACGTCCACAACGGCGCGCTGATCGGCGACGCCGACACCGCACCGACGATCGCCGAGCTGGGTCTGCGGCCGCCCCGATTCTGCGCTGCCTGCGGCCGCAAGATGGCGGTGCAGGTCCGGCCCAACGGGTGGTGGGCGAAATGCTCCCGGCACGGCCAGGTGGACTCGGCGGAGCTGGCAATCCGGTAGTGGTAAGCACACGGGAAATCGGGGCGCCGCGCATTTCGCGGCGGGGCGCTCTCGCCATCATGGTGGCCGGTACGGCGCTGGCCGGTGTGGTGGTCGGGGTGCTCTGGGCGCAGTTGGCGCCACCGATCCACGGCGTGGTGGCGCTCACCCGTAGCGGCGAGCGGGTGCAGGCCTACCTGGGCAATGAAGCCGACCACTTCTTCGTCGCGCCGTTTCTGCTGCTGGGTCTGCTGGGCGTGGTGGCGGTGGTGGCGGCCACGCTGGCCTGGCAGTGGCGCGCGCACCGGGGCCCGGGCATGGTCGCGGCGCTGTCGGCCGGCCTGAGCGGTGCGGCGGCGCTGGCGGTGCTGGTCGGTGTCGTCTGGGTGTACCGCCGCTACGGCACGATCGACGTGGACGCCGCGCCGGTGACCCCCGAGCACCGGGTGCACTATGTGGCCGAGGCGCCGCCGGCGTTCTTCGGGCACACACCGTTACAGATCGCGGCCACGCTGCTGTTGCCCGCGGCGACGGCGGCGCTGGTCTATGGCCTGTGCGCCACCTGGAGCACCCGCGACGACCTCGGCGGCTACCCGCCCGAACCCGCGACGCCGCCGCTGAGACCCGATCCGGCCGTCACAGCGGAAGGCGGCGCAGCGCGCCACCGGTGACGACCCGGGCCGCCACCAGACCCAGCCGGGCCAGGCCGAGGTAGGTCTTGGGGTTCAGCAGCGCCGGCCACTCGCTCTGCACGGCACCCCGGGGCAGCGGCCGGTTGGCGAACCGGTCGCGCAACCAGTTCAGCACCATCGGCGCCGACAGCGGGTGCAGCAGGATGTGCTCGCTGAGCAGGTCGCGGTGGTAGGTCAGCCGCGCGCCGCCGGCCGCGTACTTCTCGGCCAGGGTGTCGATGTCGTTGACGGAGATGACTTCGTCGTAGATGGCCTGCAGCATCAGCACCGGGGCGGCCGGTGCCGCGGTGCCCAGCCTGGTGTCGTCGAAGACGTGCTGCACCGCCGGTGTCTCCACCAGCTGTTCCAGCGGTTGGTCGATGTAGGAGTCCAGCGCGCGGTGGTGCAGGCCCAGCACCGCGGCGGCGGTGGTGGCCGACTCCAGCGAGTGCAGCAGCGCGCGGCCGTCGACGGTGGCGTGTTCCTCGATGACCCGATCGAGTTCGGGATAGACCCGCGCCAGCGCCGCGATCATGATGGCCGGCAGGCCGGACCAGAACGAGCCGTTCAGCCGCCGCAGCGTGTTGCCGAGGTCGCCGACCGGCGAGCCGAGCGCGACGCCGACGATGTTCAGCTCGGGGGCGTAGCCGCCGCTGACCTCGCCGGCCCAGGCGGTGGCCAGCCCGCCGCCGGAGTAGCCCCACAGCCCGACCGGGGCGTCGGGGGACAGCCCCAACCGCTCGGCGCCCTGCGCGGCCCGGACGCCGTCGAGCACGTAGTAGCCCGGCTCGTAGGGTGCGCCCCAGTGCCCGTCGCGGCCTTCGTGGTCGGGGACCGACACCGCCCAGCCCTGGGCCAGGATCGCGGCGATCAGCACGTACTCGAGCTGGGTGAACGAGCCGTGCGCCTTGGCGTGCCGGCGCAGCGCGTAGGACGGGAAGCAGCGGCCGTCCACCGCGTCGATCGCGCACTGGTAGGACACGATCGGGCAGGGGCGGGTCCGATCGCGGTCGGTGGGGACCAGCACGGTGGTCACCGCCGCCTGCGGAACGTTGTTGCGGTCGACGGTGCGGTAGAGCAGCTGGGTGGCCTGCACACGCTGCGGGATCAACCCCATGAAGGCCAGCTCGACGTCGCGGGAGCGCAGCACCGTGCCCGCCACGGCATGCTGGAACCCCGGCGGTGGTTCGTAGAACGGGTCCTCGGCCGCCAGCAGGGGGCGGTCGCCCGATTGCAGCGGCTGGTGCGGGGCCTGCCCGATCCAGTCGACGGACGTTTCGCGGGCCAGGCTGTCCAAGTCCATCCGGGCATTGTTACTTAAGAGGGCGTTAAGATTCCAGTCCGACTCACCCCGGCGGCCGTAAAGCTGCGAATTCGTCGGTTACCCGCAGTTCGGACTCGGTGAACCGGTAGCGGGCCGCCGGCCGGCCTCCGCTGCGCCCGGAGCGGGCCGTGGTGCCGGTGCGGGTGATCACCCCGCGCCGGACCAGCACGCGCTGCAGGTTGGTGGCATCGACGGTGTATCCGAGCACGACGCTGTAGATGTCACGCAATTCGGAGATGATGAATTCGGTTGGCGCCAAGGCGAATCCGATATTCGTGTAGGACATCTTGGCGACCAGCCGGCTGTGGGCGTGGGCGACCATGGGCGCGTGGTCGAACGCCATCGGCGGCAGCTCGTCGACCGGGTGCCAGTGGGTGTCGTCCGGCAGTTCCGGGTCGGCGGGGGAGGGCACCAGGCCCAGAAACGTCGAGGCGATGGTCCGCACGCCGGGAACCCGGGCTGGGTCGGAGAACACAGCCAGCTGCTCAAGGTGGGCGATTTCACGCAGATCGACCTTCTCGGCCAGCTGCCGGCGTGCCGAGTCCGTCACGTCCTCGTCGTGGCGCAGCAGACCGCCGGGCAGCGACCACCGGCTCAGCTGCGGCTCGCGCGCCCGCTGCCAGAGCAGCACATTCAGCCGGGGGCGGCGCCGATCGAGACCGCCAACCTGGAAGACCGCGGTGAGCACTTCATGCGCGGTGCTAGTATGAACCATGTTTTCGATTGTAAGTCGAAAACCTAATTCGCGAGAGGAGTCGCCCATGACCACCCTCACCGACACCGGTGTGCGGGGCAGCCTGGCCGACCGCATCGTCAACTCGCCGGCCGGCTACAGCGGCATCGAGCCCGACGAAGAGTGGGTGGCCGAGATCCTCCGGCTCAAACACGAACGCAACGCGACGATCCTGGCGCACAACTACCAGCTGCCCCCGATCCAGGACATCGCCGACCACGTCGGCGACTCGCTGGGCCTGGCCCGCATCGCCGCCGACACCGACGCTGACACCATCGTGTTCTGCGGCGTGCACTTCATGGCCGAGACCGCCAAGATCCTGTCCCCGGACAAGACGGTGCTGATCCCCGACGCCCGGGCGGGCTGCTCGCTGGCCGACTCGATCACCGCCGAAGACCTGCAGGCCTGGCGGGACGACCACCCCGACGCGGTGGTGGTGTCCTACGTGAACACCACCGCGGCGGTCAAGGCGCTGACCGACTACTGCTGCACGTCATCCAACGCCGTCGACATCGTCAACGCGATCGAACCGGACCGCGAGGTGCTGTTCCTGCCCGACCAGTTCCTGGGCCAGCACGTCGCGCGGGTCACCGGGCGCAAGAACATGCACATCTGGGCCGGCGAGTGCCACGTGCACGCGGCGATCAACGGTGACGAGCTCGAGGAGAAGGCGCGAGCCAACCCCGACGCCGAGCTGTTCGTACACCCGGAGTGCGGTTGTGCGACATCGGCGCTGTACCTGGTCGGCGAGGGGCACTTCCCGGAGGAGCGGGTCAAGATCCTGTCCACCGGGGGCATGCTCGAGGAGGCCCGGCGCACCCAGGCCCGCAAGGTGCTGGTCGCGACCGAGGTCGGCATGATCTACCAGTTGCAGAAGGCGGCGCCGCAGGTCGACTTCGAGGCGGTCAACTCCAAGGCCGCCTGCAAGTACATGAAGATGATCACCCCGGCTGCGCTGCTGCGCAGCCTCACCGAGGGCGCCGACGAGATCCACGTCGACCCCGAGACGGCCCGGCTGGCGGCACGCAGCGTGCAGCGGATGGTCTCGATCGGACACTCCGCTCCGGTCAGCAAGTGACCGCTGGTCCCAACTGGCAGCAGCGGGCCGATGTCGTCGTCATAGGCACCGGGGTCGGCGGGCTGGCCGCGGCCCGTGCCGCGCGCCGGGCCGGCCGGGACGTGGTGGTGCTCAGCAAGGCCGGCGGCGGCTACGCGGTGACCGCGACGCACTACGCGCAGGGCGGGATAGCGGTGGTGCTGCCGGGCACCGACGACTCGGTGGCGGCGCACGTCGCCGACACATTGGCCGCCGGCGCCGGACTGTGCGACACCGACGCGGTGACCTCGATCGTGGCCGACGGCTACCGCGCGATATCCGAATTAGCCGGTGCCGGTGCGCAATTCGACCGCGGAGCGGACGGAAACTGGGCACTGACCCGCGAAGGCGGGCACTCGCGGCGGCGCATCATCCACGCCGGCGGCGACGCGACCGGAGCCGAGGTGCAGCGTGCCCTGGATGCCGCCGCGGCGGGGCTGGACATCCGTCGCGGCCAGTTGGCGCTGCAGATCCTGCGCGACGCCGACGCGGTCACCGGGGTGCTGGTGGCCAACGCCGACGGCATCGGTGTCATCCACGCCCCCTCGGTGGTGCTGGCCACCGGCGGTCTGGGCCACCTCTACCGGGCGACCACCAACCCCGGCGGCGCCACCGGTGACGGGATTGCCCTGGCACTGCGGGCCGGAGTCGCGGTCAGCGATCTGGAATTCATCCAGTTCCACCCGACCATGCTGTACGACGGTGCGGGCGGCGGACGCCGGCCGCTGGTCACCGAGGCGGTACGCGGCGAGGGGGCGAAACTGGTCGACTCCCGGGGCGCCTCGGTCACCGCGGGTGTGCACCCGATGGGGGACCTGGCGCCGCGCGACGTGGTGGCCGGCGCCATCGACACCAGGCTGCGTGAGACCGGAGACAACTGCGTCTACCTCGACGCGCGCGGTATCGCCGGCTTCGAGCAGCGGTTCCCGACCGTCACCGAGGCGTGCCGGGCCGCCGGTATCGATCCGGTCAGCCAACCGATCCCGGTGGTTCCGGGCGCGCACTACAGCTGCGGCGGCGTCGTCACCGACGTCACCGGCCGCACCGAGCTGCCCGGCCTGTTCGCCGCCGGTGAGGTGGCCCGCACCGGCATGCACGGCGC